>DATMDI010000592.1:0-11304 GCA_035557875.1 Vicinamibacterales bacterium | reverse complement strand
TTCGAGCAGGCGCTCGATCTCGAGTGGCCGATCGAAGGCCTCGAGCCGCTGTCGTTCGTGCTCGGCCGCCTCATCGAGCCGTTGTCGGCCCACCTCGAACGCCGCGATCGCGGAGCGGCGGTGCTCCACGTGCGCCTGCATCTCGTGTCGAAGGCCACGCACGAGCGGTCGCTGCAGCTGCCGGCGCCGATGCGCGACGCGCGCACGCTGCGCACGCTCGCGCTGCTCGATCTCGAGTCGCATCCGCCCCAGGCCGCCATCGATCGCGTGGTCGTGGCGGTAGACCCGACGCCAGCGCGCGTCCTGCAGTACTCGCTCATCACGCGGCCGCTGCCATCGCCCGAGCAGGTGTCCACACTGATGGCGCGGCTGAATGCGCTCATGGGCGAAGGCCGGTGCGGCTCGCCGGCGCCGGTCGACTCGTGGCGCCCAGGAGCTTTCAGCATGGTGCCTTTTGCACCTGTGGAGGCGCCATCTGACGGACCAGGACAGGTAGGACAGGTGAGCAAAACGGAAGCGCCGGTTGTTGTCGCACTGCGCCGCTTTCGCTTCGCTGTGCCGGCGCGTGTGCAGGTGGAAGACGGTCGCCCCGTTCGTGTCACCACCGAACGGCGCGGGTTGGATGGTGGCCGAATCGAGAAGTGCGCTGGACCGTGGCGCACCTCTGGTGAATGGTGGGCCGACACAAGGTCAGGTGGGTCAGGCAGGCCGGGTGGGGCGGGTGGGGAAAACACTCCCTGGGATCGAGACGAATGGGACGTGACGGCAAGTGACGGCGCGACCTACCGGATCTTTCGTGCGCGCGACGCGAATGCGTGGTTCATCGACGGTGTTCTTGACTAGCTCTGGCGTGCAGCAGACAAGCGTTTTTACCCACCCGGCCCACCTGACCTACCCGACCCACCTGACCTCGTATGTACCTGGAACTCCACGCGGCGTCTGCGTTCAGCTTTCTCCAGGGGGCCTCGCTGCCCGAAGCGCTGATCGAGCGCGCCGCGGCGCTCGGGTACCCGGCGGTCGCCCTCCTCGATGCGGACGGCGTCTACGGCGCGCCGCGCTTTCACAAGGCCGCTGCGCGCGCCGGACTGCGGGCGATTATTGGTGCTGAACTCACGATAGCGCGCGCGCGCAACGGTGGGGCGGGTAAGGCGGGTGGGACGGGTAGGGCGGGCAAGGACGCAGGGCGGGGCTTTAGCCCCGCCGGAGCCCCCACCGGCGATCACACCTGGCGGCTGCCGGTGCTGGTCGCCTCGGCCGAGGGCTACAAGAACCTCTGCCGGCTGGTGACGCGGATGAAGATGCGCGCCGAAAAGGGTGCCGGCGCGCTCGCGATCGAAGAGTTCGACGGCTTCACCACCGGCCTCGTCGCCCTGGCGGGCCGGCCGCTCCTCGACGCGCAGCACTTCGGCGTCGGCGGCCTGCTCGATCGGCTCATCGGCCTCTTCGGCCGCGGCAACGTCCACGTCGATCTGCAGCGTCACTTCCTGCGCGACGAGGAATCCGACACCGTCGCGCTCACGCACCTCGCGCAGGCCTTTCGCGTGCCCGTCGTGGCCACCAACGGCGTCCGCTTCGCCACGCCGGGCGACCGGCCGCTCTTCGACGTGCTCACGTGCGTGCGCCATCACACCACGGTGGACGCGGCGGGCCGCCGGCTCGCGCGTAACGCCGAGCGCTATCTCAAGCCGCCCGAGGTGATGGCGCAGCTCTTCTCGGATCGCCGCGACGCGCTCAAGGGGACCGAGGCCCTGGCCGAGCGTCTCGAGTACACGATGGCCGACCTCGGCTACCGCTTTCCGGCGTATCCGGTGCCGGGGGGCGACAGCCAGATGTCGTTCCTGCGCCGCATCACCGAAGCCGGTGCGCGCGACCGTTACCGCCCCTATCACGACAAGGCGCGCCGGCAGATCGCCCACGAGCTCGATCTGATCGAGCGGCTCGATCTCGCCGGCTACTTCCTGATCGTGTGGGATATCGTCAGCTACTGCCGCCAGCACGACATCCTGGTGCAGGGGCGCGGCTCGGCCGCCAACAGCGCCGTCTGCTACAGCCTCGGGATCACCGCCATCGATCCGATCAAGATGGAGCTGCTCTTCGAGCGGTTCCTGTCGGAAGAGCGCGGCGAGTGGCCCGATATCGACCTCGATCTGCCGAGCGGCGACCGCCGCGAGCAGGTCATCCAGCACGTCTACGAGAAGTACGGCCGGCTCGGCGCGGCGATGACCGCCAACGTCATCACCTATCGCGGCAAGAGCGCCGCGCGTGAGGTGGGGAAAGCGCTCGCGCTCGACGAGGCGCAGATCGATCGCCTCGCCAAGGTGATGCACAACTTCGAGTTCACCGACCCCAGCGAGACGCTCGACCGCAACATGACCGCGGCCGGCATTGCGCCAGAGGCGCCGCGGGTGCGGACGTTCGCCGGTTTGTGGCGGCAGATCCAGGATCTGCCGCGTCATCTCGGCCAGCACTCGGGCGGAATGGTGGTGTGCCAGGACGAGCTCGACGCCGTGGTGCCGCTCGAGCCGGCCAGCATGCCGGGCCGCGTCGTCCTCCAGTGGGACAAGGACGACTGCGCCGACATGGGCATCGTCAAGGTCGATCTGCTCGGCCTCGGGATGATGGCCGTGCTGCAGGACGCCATCGCGCTCGTCAACACGTCGTCGGGCAGCGTGATGCCGCCGGCTGCCGGCGGCGACGGTGAGCCGAGGCGGTTCGAGCTGGCGCACATTCCGCCCGATGATCCCGCCGTCTACGAGCTGCTGCAGAAGGCCGACACCGTCGGCGTCTTCCAGGTGGAGTCGCGGGCGCAGATGGCGACGCTGCCGCGGATGAAGCCCGAGAAGTTCTACGACCTCGTCGTCGAGGTGGCCATCATCCGCCCCGGACCGATCGTCGGGCAGATGGTGCATCCGTACCTCAATCGCCGCGCCGGGCGCGAGGCCGTGATCCCGCTCCACCCGTCGCTCGAGCCGGTGCTCGCACGCACGCTCGGCGTGCCGCTCTTCCAGGAGCAGCTGCTGCGCATGGCGATGGTGGCCGCCAGCTTCACCGGCGGCCAGGCCGAGGAGCTGCGGCGCGCCATGGGCTTCAAGCGCAGCGAGAAGCGGATGAAGGAGATCGAGATCCAGCTGCGCGCGGGCATGGCGGGCAACGGCATCACGGGCGAAACCGCCGAGCGCATCATCCTGTCGATTACCTCGTTCGCGCTCTACGGGTTCCCCGAGTCGCACGCCGCCAGCTTCGCGCTGCTCGCCTACGCGAGCGCGTATCTGAAGGTGCATTACCCGGCGGCGTTCTACACGTCGCTCCTCAACAACCAGCCGATGGGGTTCTACCACCCCGCCACGCTCGTCAAGGACGCGCAGCGGCGCGGCGTGCGGTTCCATCCCATCGACGTGCAGCAGTCCGATTGGCTGTGCCGGGTCGAGCCCGACGGCGCCATTCGCCTCGGGCTCATGTACGTCCACGGGCTGCGAAAGGACGCAGGACAGGCCATGGCCGCATTCGATCGCGCTTTCGTACGTGGGGCCGGGTCTTCAGACCCGGCCGCATCTCCCGTGTGCGCCAAGTGCGGGTCCGACGACGGGTCGATGATCGAAGTGGTCGCCGACACGACGCAGCGCCGCGTTTATTTCTGCAACATCTGCTCGCATGAGTGGAGCGTGGCGCTCGAGCCCGCGGGCCGCTTCGCCTCGATCGAGCAGCTGGTGCAGCGCACCGGCCTGCGCCGTGACGAGCTGACGACCCTCGCCGACATCGGCGCGCTCAACGCGTTCACCCACGAGCGCCGCAGCGCGCTATGGCAGGTGGAGCGCGCTGTGCGCCCAGCCGGCGAGCTATTCCAGCCGTTCGAGGGCGAGGAGAGGGTTTTGGCAAGCAGCGAGCCCGAAGGGCTCGCACCTGCCCGGCCCACCCGCCCTACCCGCCCTACCGGCGCCGAAGGCGCCGGCCCCAATGTGAGCCCGCTCAAGCCTATGGATGCGGGCGAGCGCCTGAAGGCCGACTACGCCGGCATGGGATTGACCATCGGGCCTCACCCCATGGCGCTGCGCCGCGACGAACTGGCGCTGCGCGGCGTGCTGCGCGCGGTGGATCTGCCGGGCGCCAAGGACGGCCGCCGCGTGCGCGTGGCCGGAATGGTGATCACGCGGCAGCGGCCCGGCACGGCCAAGGGCTTCGTGTTCCTGACGCTCGAGGACGAAACTGGCATTTCCAACGTGATCATCCGGCCAGATCTGTTCGACAAGCAGCGCACCGAGGTCGTGCGGCAGCCGTTCCTGCTGGTGGACGGTGTGCTGCAGCACCAGGACGGCGTGCTGTCGGTGCGGGCCGAGCGCGTCGAAGGCTTCAGCGGCGGCGCCGCCGTGGACGCGCACGACTTCTACTGACGTCTTCCATCGCAGGCCGCGCCTATACTGTTCCCGGCAGATGTGACGATCGCAACCGCTGATCGGATCGCGGCTTGCCTCCAGGGCATCGCCACCGGCGACGCCGTCGGCAAGCAGACCGAGGGGCTTTCACGGGACGGCGTGCAGCGTTGGTATCCAAACGGTGTCCGCGGTTTCGAAGGAACGCCGGGCGCCGTCATTCCTCGATACGCTGCCAATTCCAAGCGTCAGTGGCGGATTGGTGAAACGACGGATGACACGGAGCGGACCCTCGCGGTTGCTCGAGCCATCCTCACGGAACGGGAAGTCTCGCACGTCAGCATCGGTCGAGAAATGCTCGGATGCGTCAAGAGTGTCCATCCGGGCGTCAAGTCCCTGTGGGAATTCCACCAAGCCGCCGACCCGACGCGCATTGCGGTGGGGCATGACGGCTGTGGCGCCGCCATACGTGTCGCTCCAGTCGGCATTCTCCACTCATCGGACTCGCTGGACGAACTCGTCAACGACGCGCGCGAGGCCTCGATCTCGACCCACGCTGGCTCGCTGGCCGTCGCCGCCGCGGCAGCGACGGCGGCGGCGGTGTCCGCGGCTATCGACGCGGCCTCCGCCGGGCACGTGTTGGCGCTCGCGGAACGAGCGGCAGCAAAAGCCGAGAGCCGGTGGCAGAGCGGGTCGGCAACGCCGTTCGCGACCGCTGTTCGCACGGTCCATGACGACCTTGCGTCGCTGCCGGTTCTTCGGGCGGACCATGTGGCGGCGCGCTGCTTCCCGGATGGGCCGCTCACGATTGTCCCGTTGGCGTTGGCGCTCGCCACGCTCTTGCAGTCGGCGGAGGACGCCATCCTGGTCGCGGCGAACATTGGCGGCGACAGCGATTCCGTGGCCTCGATCGCCGGTGGAATACTCGGGGCCATGTATCCGGCGACGGTCAATCAGCGGTGGTGCGCAGTCGTGGAGAGCATCAATCGCCACAGTGTGGCAGCAGTCGCCCGCGAACTCGCCGCGCTTCGACACTGATGTTCACCGCCGCGATGATGCCTGACATGCCGCTACAGTCGGCGACTGCAGATTTGCGGCGGCAAGACCCGTGTCTGGCCGGCGTTCAACTATCATCATCGAGCACACCATGGGGAACTCGATGAAAATCGCCGCGACCTGGTTGCTGCTCGCCCTCGCTGCCGCCGCACAGGCGCAGGTGGCACCGCTCCGCCCCGACCAGGCGGCATTCCGCGAGCTCTTCGAGGAGCTGGTCGAGACCAATACCACGCTGTCTTCGGGTAGCTGCACGCTCGCGGCAGAACGCATGGCAGCGCGGCTGAAGACGGCCGGCTTCCCGGATAGCCTGCTCACGCTCTTCGCGACCCCCGAGCATCCCAAGGAAGGCGGGCTGGTCGCGGTCTATCCGGGTACCTCCGCCACCATCAAACCGCTGCTCCTCATCGCGCACATCGACGTGGTCGAGGCCAGGCGCGAAGATTGGGAGCGCGACCCGTTCACCCTGATCGAGGAGAACGGCTACTTCTACGCGCGCGGAGTCGCCGACACCAAGGCGCTGGCCGCCGGCTGGGTCGACGCGCTGATCCGCTTCAGGCAGCAGGGCTACGTGCCCAAGCGCACCATAAAGGTGGCGCTGACCTGCGGCGAGGAGACCAACGGCGCGTTCAACGGCATCGAATGGCTGGCCGCGAACCGGCGCGAGCTGATCGACGCCGAGTTCGCCCTCAACGAAGGCGGTGGCGGCGACAGCGACGGCAAGGGGAAGGTGATCGGCCAGTCGGTGCAGATCGGCGAGAAGACCTTCGCCAATTTCCGGGTGGAAACCCGCAACCCCGGCGGGCACAGTTCGACGCCAGTGCGCGACAACGCCATCTACCAGCTGTCGCGGGCACTGCTCAAGATCGACGGGCACGAGTTCCCGCTGGAAATGACCGACACGACGCGGCGCTACTTCAAGGAGGCGGGCGCGGCCCGGACCGACGACATCGGCAAGGCCATGGTGGCGCTGGCCGCGAACCCACGGGACCAGAAGGCGGAGGCGATCGTCAACAAGGACCGCTTCCTCCATTCCAATCTGCGCACGACCTGTGTGGCGACCCTGCTGGACGCCGGCCACGCGGCCAACGCGCTGCCGCAGCGTGCGGGCGCCAACGTCAACTGCCGGATCTTTCCCGGCCATTCGATCGAGGAGATCCGGCGCGAGCTGGCCGCCGTGATCGAAGACCCCGGCGTCACGCTCACTGCGCTGCCGCCGGTGCGTCCGTCGCCGCCCGCACCGCCGCTCGAGCCGGCCATCGTCGGTCCGATGCAGACACTGGCCGCCCGATACTGGCCGGGCGTTCCCGTCATTCCCGTCATGGCGAACGGCTACACCGACGCGACGTTTCTCGGTGCGGTCGGCATTCCGACCTATGGCATCCCAGGTATGTGGTCCGACCCCGACGGCAACGGCGCACATGGCCTCAACGAGCGGATCGAGGTGCGATCGGTGTACGTCGGACGCGACTACATGTTCGATTTGATCAAAGCCTATGCGGACTGAGGCGGTGGACGACGTCGAGTCTCCCATGGCTGCGGTGATGGAATAGGCCGGGGGACCCGTCGTGGACACATCCGAGATCCGCTACCGTGTCGCGGACTTCCTGAAGCAGCACCCGCCGTTCACCGCCATCGACGATCAGGATCTCGTCGATCTGGCGGCGCACGGGCGGGTGCGATTCTTCGCTGCCGACGAGTTCCTCGCCTGGCAGGGCGAGCCGCACAAGACGCACGTCCTCGTCATCCAGCAGGGCACGGTCTCGCTCTGGGACGAGCACGACGGCCAGGCCGAGCTCCGCGACGTGCGCGGCCCCGGCGACTGGGTCGGCGCCGAGCAGTTTCACGGCGCGCCCGGGTGCCTTTACACGGCGCGGGCGACCACCGACGTGGTGACTTACGGGTTTCCTTCCTACGATCTCGAGGCGCTGCTCGAGCGCTATCCCTATGCGACCGCGTTCGTGGCCGCCATGGGGTCGGTCGCGAGTGTCTTTACCCCGGCCGATGCCGCCCCCGATCCGCTGAAGACCTACCTGCAGCAGCTGGCCGGCCCGCTGCGGAGCTGCAGCGCGCGCACGACGGTGGGAGAGGCGGCGCGTCAGCTGCTCGACAGCGGAGTGGACGCTCTCGCCGTGACCGGCGACGACACCAGCCTGGTGGGCGTGGTCACGCCGCGGGCGCTGCTGGCGTGGCTCGCGCACGGCGGCGGCGATGCCGGACGTCCGCTGTCGGAGATCGGCCTTCCGCGTCCCGGACTGGCCGGTCCCGACACCTCGATCGCCGACGGCGCCTGGGCCATGTCGTCGGGCGGCGCGGTGGCGATGACCGCGGACGGCACGGCCGCAGGCCGGCTGCTCACGGTCCTCACCCCACGCGATCTGCTGCCGGCGCTCGGCGACCAGCCGGCCGTCATCCTCGAGGACATCGGCCGCGCCGCCGATCTGCCGCGCCTGCGTGCGCTCAACCATCGCGCCCGCGCCTTTGTGTTGAAGTACCTGACCGGCGCGTCCTCCACCGACTGGATGCTGCGCTTTGCCACGCGGGTGGACGACGCCATCCTGGCACGCGTCTTCACGCTGACGGGGCAGGATCGCGCGCCGGGCTGGTGCGTGTGCGGCACGTCGGGACGCGGGGAGTCGCTGCCGCTCCGCATGCCCCATCTGGTGCTGATCGACGAGACGGGCGGGGCCGGGGTCGACGCGGCCGCGTACGCACGCCTGACCGGGGCGCTCACCGAGTGCGGCTACCTGCCGGGGGCGGACGCGGCCGAGGCACCGGACTTCTCCGTGGCCAGCGCCGACGAGTGGGTGCGCCGCTACATCGGCTGGATTCGCAATCCCGTGCTCGAGGGCATGCAGCGCCGCCGGGAGCTCTTCGATCTGCGTCCCCTGTGGAGCGACAGCGGCTGGGCGCGCGTCGTCACCGCCGCCCGCGACGTGATCGACCGCGACTTCCTGCGGATCCTCGCGCACGACTGCCTCGCGGATCTGCCGCCGATCTCGTTCTACGAAGAGGAGGTCGTCGAGCACTCGGGCGAGTACACGAGCGTGTTCCGGCTGCAGCGCAACGTCCTCCAGCCGCTCGTCGACCTCGGGCGCGTCTTCGGCATGGCCGCCCGCGCGGTGATGGGCACCTCCACGCTCGACCGCTTTGCCACGGCGCGGCGACTGCTGCCGGCGCACGAGCGGATCTTCCGCGAGGCCTCGGACGCCCTGCGCATCGTGCTCTGGCAGCAGGGGCGCGTGGGCATAGGGCACGGCACGATCGGCGCGGAGCTGCCGCCGTCGGTGTTGACCCGCAACGATCGCCACATGCTCCGCAGCACCTTCCCGGTGATTCAGGAGCTCATCGAATTCACCGCGAACCCGGCGTGGCTGGATGTCATCGATGTCGCAGACGATCGACAGCTATAAGCAGGCCTTCGCCGCGACCTGGCCCGACGACACGCCGGTGGCGCAGGTCCGGTTCGTCGTGCTGGATTCCGAGACCACGGGCTTCAGCCCGCGCCTCGATCGCATCCTCACGATCGGCGCCGTTGCCGTCCTCGACGGCGAAATCGTGATCGAGGACAGCTTCGATGCGCTGCTTCGCGTGACCGGCGACGTCGGGCCGGTGGCCATACATGGCGTCACCCCCGACCAGACCCGTCAGGGGCACGACGAGCCGGAAGTTCTGCTGCGGTTTCTCGACTACCTGCGTGACGGGGTCATCGTCGGCCATCACATCGGACACGACGTCGCGATGTTCGACGCCGGCTACGAGCGCATCGGCGACGTCCGGCTGCTGAATCGCACGCTCGACACGAGCGATCTCGCATGGCACCTCTCCGACGACGGCGCGTTTGGCGGCCGTGCCCTGCCGGCGCACCTCTCGCTGGACACACTCGCCGACCTCTTCGGCGTGATTCCCCACGATCGCCACACCGCGAGCGGCGACGCGTTCATCACGGCCCAGGTATTTCTGCGCCTGATGAAGCTGGCGGCCCGCCACGGGCGGACGACGCTGGCGGCGGTCTGTGCGGAGTTCGCGCCGCCGGCGGACCAGGCGGCCGGGAGCTGAGGGCTCGCTCGGCGAAGCTGGTGGCAAACCACCTCAGATCGTCCCAATTGGTGTACTCGTAGTCCCGGCTCGTATCCGTGTCGCCGCCAGCCTTGCGGACGATCCGCCGCATGACGTAGCGCCGGACCCAGCCGTACTTGGAGTACGGCAGCGCGCCGGCCACGATCTTGGCCTCGTCCGGCCGCCATCCGGTCTGCGACAAGAACCGGCGGAGAATTTCGTCCAGTTCGGCGTCCACCGCCGGTTCGTGCTGAAGGACCCCCAGGCACACCGACACGAAGGCCGTGGGCCGGCCCGTGAGCCGCGGCTGCACTCGCTCGAGCCACTGCCTCACGGAGCGCTGATAGCCGCCGGCGTGCACGGACGCCACGACGACGACGGCACTGTAGAGGCTGGGATCCGGATCGTGTCGCGCTGCATCGCACAGATCGACGGTGAGGCTGCGCGACTGCAGCGTCGTCGAGATGAAGCGGGCGACTTTGGCCGCGTGCCCGTCTGTCGTGCCATAGATCACAAGGACTGGTGGCATCGGTCCTCCTTCCTCGTCGCACCACCCCTCCAGGGTGCCGTCAGGCGGCGTGAGCCGCCCGCAAAGCCGGCGCAGCGCGGACCGTGAGGACCGGACACTCGGCGGTGCGCACGACGCGTTCGGCCACGCTCCCGAGGAGCAGATGGGCCACGCCAAGCCGGCCGTGAGTGCCCATGACGATCAGGTCGGCGTGATGGTTCCTGGCGGCGTCCACGATCGCTCGCGCGGTCCCGCCGACCAGGACGTCGGAGGTGACGTCGGGCCGGCCGCTGCGTTCGACCCGTTCGGCAAGGCGGCGGCGAACGGTGCTCAGGACTTCGTCGCGCGCTTCCGCCGACAGCGGCATGTACAGATCGAAGGAGAGCGTGGCGTCGGTGATCTCGTCGAAAACGTGCACCAGCGAGATCTGCGCCCCGAGGGTCTTTGACAAATCGACCGCGTAGTCCAGCGCCGCGTCGGCGGGCTCGCTGAAATCGGTCGGAACGAGGATGCGTGTGATGTTGGTCATGGTGATTGACTCCTTTCGCAACGAGACCTCGAGCGTCAGAAGGCGTTGCCGATGAACGGGAGCATCCGGCCCCAGTAGAGCACCAGCGCCCACGACGCGATCGATACCGCCCCGGCCACCTTGAAGCTCACGGGAGTGTCGATATGAGCGGGGAGTGTGAGCATCCGCTTGCCCAGCCGGGTCTCGAACCAGGCGATGTTGAGCATCGCGACGGCCAGAAAGGCGACCTTCGCCCACCAGGCCGGGTTCGTCATGTACTGATCCGGGGCGCCGATGAAGAACAGGACTCCGGTGACGAGATTGATGAGCACGCCGAGCGCGGCCCATTGCCGCATCGGGGCGATGGCCGAGACGGGAATGCGCCGCATGAATCCCAGCAGGCGCAAGTCGAAGACGCCGGCGGCGCCGATGAGGAGGGCCAGGCCGATGAAATGGAAGGTCTCGCAGATCGGCCACAGCCACGGCTGCGTCACCATCTGGTGCGACAGCCACGTGCTCTTCAGGAACGCAATCGTTGCGGTAGCCACAAGCGCCCCCTAGATGTAGGCCATGAATCGACCGGCGGCGATCGCCGCCACCCACAACGCGATCGACGTGAGCGCCAGCGCCCTGGCCGCGCCGCTGGGGGTGGCCGCGGCCACGCCCGACGGATAGAGCGCTCGCTTCGTGAGCAGGATGACCCCGACCCCCATCCCCACCAGCGCCAGCTTGGCGACGAACAGCCGCGTGCTGCCTTTCGTGGTGGCATCGGCGGCAAACAGCATCGCGCCCGACACCGCGTTCACCCA
>DATMDI010000591.1:0-12461 GCA_035557875.1 Vicinamibacterales bacterium | reverse complement strand
CCACGAGGCGGCTGCGGCCCGAGAAACGGCCGCGGACGATCAGGACGGCCGCGCCGAGCAGAAGGCTCGCTGTGGAGACGAGCAGTGACGCGCGCAGGCCGATGACGGGTATGGTGACGAAGCCGGCCACGAGTGCGCCAGCCACCGAGGCCGCGGTATTCACGGCGTAGAGGACGCCCAGTCGCCGAGCAGGTACCGCGTCGCGGCTGCCGGCAAGTTCGAGCGAGAGCGGAAACGCGACGCCGAGACCGATCGCGATGGGCAATGTCAGACCACACGCCATTGCCAGATGAGCAAGCACAACGCCGGCAAGACTGCCCGCAGGTCCCGAGACACCTGGCCCGATCTCGAGCATCGAGCCGCCGACGAGGCCGACGCTCACGCACGCCGCCGCCGCGGTGGCGGTCAAGGTCAGCGCGAGAGCGACCGCCGGACGACTGACGCGCGCCGCGAGCGACGCACCCGCGACCGAACCCAACGCAAGTCCCGTGATGAAGGACGTCAGCGTGGCGGCAAAGGCATAGATCGACGGGCCAACGACCATGGCCAGCACTCGGGTCCACACCACCTCGTAGCCGAACGTCGCGAAACCGGTGAGCGCCAACACGGTGGCCGCGAGTCCGTACTTGCCCGCCGTAGCGCCCGGCGCGGAGGCGGGTCGGTGTCGCTCGGCGTCCCCGCTCTCCACCGCCGCAACGCCGCGACCGGCGGCGTGCCTCGAGCGATTGTCCCGGCTCTCTCGCTTCTTGGGGCGCGGCGTCGGAGGTATCGCTTCGGACACGACGTCCGGGAGATCGTTCCGGGCGATCGAGAGTGCGAGCGCGATGCTGACGACACTCGCCGCCATACCGATGAATGTCGTGCCCGTGAGGCCAAGCGTGGGAATGAGGACGAAGCCTGCCGCCAGCGAGCCGACCGCGGCACCAGCGGTATTGGCGCCATACAGCCGGCCGGCCGGCCTTCCGGGTCGTGCCGGGGAGGCGACGACCACGCGCACGGCCATCGGAAACGTGGCGCCAAGCGCGACGGCCGGCACCAGCAGGACCGCGAACGAGCACGCAATCCTCACGATCGAGAAGACGGAACCGGTACCGTCCTCACCGTACGCCCAGGCGAACACGGGCCCGAGCAGCGTCAGACCGCTCGCGATCACGAGCGCCGATAACGCGACCGCCAACTCGAGCAGCGCATAGAGCCTCAGCGCCATTCGACGACTCAGCTTCGACGCGATCCGGCCACCCAATACCCCGCCGACCCCGAGCCCGCCCATGAACGCGGCGGTGACCGTGCTGACCGCGGCGGTCGTGTGTCCGAGGTGGAGGATCAGGAGACGGGTCCACGCGATCTCGTACACGAGCCCGGCGATGCCCGAGCACGCATACGCCGCCAGAAGCCATCGCTCAGGGCGCAAGCGGCCTCATTCTACGGCGAACCCGCGTGAGAAGATGCAGTCGTGACACCCATGCCATTCCTCGCCATCGTCATCGCACTGCTCGCCAGCGTCTCACCACTCCCGGTGCGGGCGGCGCAGGGTACGAGGAGCACGAATGTGGGCGCGCTTCCCACCGAGATTCCGCTCTTCCCCCTGCCCGAGGTGGTGCTGTTCCCCGGCGTGCCGCGTCCGCTTCTCGTCTTCGAGCCGCGCTATCGCGAAATGGTGGCCGATGCGTTGAAGGGGAACAAGATCATCGGCATGGTGCTGCTGCGGCCGGGATACGAGAAGGACTACGAAGGGCGGCCACCCATCTACGGCATCGGGTGCGCCGGCGTGATCGAGGACTACGAGCAGCTGCCCGACGGGCGCTACGGGATCCTGCTCCGCGGCCTGACCACGTTTCGCGTCGTGAGCGAGGATCAGCGCAAGCCGTATCGGCTCGCGCGCGTCGAGGCGGTGCCTGAGCTGCTGACGGACGAGGAGCGGGGACCTCTCAGCACCGTGCGCGAGCGGCTCGCGCGCCTGCTCGACACCGTGCTTCCGCTGGGCGTCGAACCGCCAGACCCCGGACTCGACGACGTCGAGTTCGTCAACCTCATCGCGCAAGCGCTGAGCATGCCCGAGGATGCGCGGCAGGATCTGCTCGAGCGCAACAGCCTGCTCTCACGCGCCCGTGCGCTCGTGGATAGGCTCGAGCGGAGGTAAGTGACCGCGGCTCGACGACGCGGGCCGAGCGCTGTCGTCACGCTCACCGACTCGATACTGCCTCCAGGGCCTGGTCCGGCTGTTCGACTCCGGCCGGCAGCTCACCACTCATCGCCGCGACGAGCGCCTGATCGATGTCGGCCAGGATGTCGTCGATGTGCTCGAGGCCGATCGACAGCCGCACGTACCCGTCGGTCACGCCGGTCTGCAGCTGTTCCTCGCGCGTCAGCTGCGAATGCGTCGTGCTGGCCGGGTGGATCGCCAGTGACCGGGCGTCGCCGATGTTTGCGACGTGATAGAGCATCTTGAGGTTGTCGATGAATCGGCGGCCCGCCTCGCGGCCGCCGGCGAGCTCGAACCCGACCAGGCCGCCGTACCCGGACGTGAGATAGCGGTCTGCGCGCTGCTTCGCGGCCCCCGTCATCAGCTCGGGGTAGATCGTTCGTGTCACCCCCGGATGTCTCGACAGGTAGTGCGCCACCGCCGAGGCGTTCCGGCAGTGTTCGCGCATGCGGAGCGGCAGCGACTCGAGTCCCTGGATGAAGAGAAAGGCATTGAACGGCGAGAGCGTTGCCCCGATATCGCGCATCAACGTGACGCGCGCCTTGAGGATATAGGCGACGGGTCCGAGCGGCTTTGCCGCCTCGGTCCACACGGCGCCGTGGTAGCTCGGGTCGGGTGTGGTCAGCATCGGGAATCGATCCGCGTGTGCCTCCCAGTCGAACCGGCCGCTGTCGACGATGATCCCGCCAATCGACGTGCCGTGCCCGCCGATGAATTTCGTCAGCGAGTGCACGGTGATGGCGGCGCCGTGCTTGATCGGCTGGCACAGCACCGGACACGCGGTGTTGTCCATGATCAAGGGGACCCCGAGCTCACGCCCGATCGCCGCCACTTCCGCAATCGGAAAGACGGCGAGCTTCGGATTGGGCAAGGTTTCCGCGTAATAGCAGCGCGTGCGCGCATCGGTGGCGCGGCGGAAGTTCTCCGGGTCGGACGGGTCGACGAAACGGCACTCGATGCCCATGCTCCCCATCGTGTGCTGGAACATGTTCCAGGTGCCGCCGTAGATGTCGGTCGACGACACGAAGTTGTCGCCGGCGTGACAGATGTTCTGCACGGCGAACATCGATGCTGCCTGTCCGGACGCGAGCGCGAGCGCTCCGACGCCTCCCTCGAGCGCCGCCACACGCGCCTCGAGCACGGCCTGCGTCGGATTCATGATGCGCGAATAGATGTTCCCGAGCTCCTTGAGCGCGAACAGGTTGCCCGCCTGCTCGGTCGACTCGAACTGATACGAGCTGGTCTGATAGATCGGCACCGCGACAGCCGCGGTGGCGGAATCCGCGCGGTAGCCCGCGTGCAGGACGATCGTTTCGGGGTTCTGGCTGTGGGTCGGCAAAGTTCACTCCCAGCGCGGCCTTGGGCGCGCATGACTAATCTCGTAGTCTCAAGGCATCGCGCATGCCAGATGGCGATCGAGGGATTCTGGGCCGATTTGTCGGAAGACGCAGGCGGGGGCGCGAGACTGGCGGGAGGTTTCGACCAGGCGCGCGGAAAATTTCCCAGGGCTGCCCGCAGAGCTCGCGAACGTCTGTCAGGTACTCGACAGAAAATCTGCGATCTGTTTCTCATGCTGCACGCGATTTACATTCCAAACCGTCGAGTGTTCACCGCTCTCCGCCAACCAGACGGTCTTGGGTCCGCGGTAAACGCCAGCGAGATCTTGCGTGTGCTTGAAGGAAACAACCTTGTCCTGTTTGCTGTGAATGAACAGAATCGGCGTCGTGGTCGCGAGGGACAGCGACGTCGCCGGGCTGAGTAGCCCGTCAAATCGTCCACGCATCATGGCTACCTGCATCAGCAGCTCGATCCCCCAACGAGGCATCGATTGCGACTCCGGCGCTTCCCCAATGAGTCGCTGAAAACTGGCCATCGGATTCTCCGCGATGACACCGGCGAGTGCCGGCATCTCGGGCAACGCGATCAGAATGGCTGCGGCCCCCACGGAAGAGCCCATGGCATAGACCTTTCTGTACCTGTTGGTTAGGTAGAGATACGCGGAGAGGACGTCTCTGGATTCCCGGTGCCCGTAAGTCACTCCAGGCACTGGACACGGTGCTTCGCCGTGGCAACCGAGGTCGAGCGTCAGCACATCGAGTCTCTGACTCAGAAAGAAGCTCACGAATCTCGTGTTTTCTCTTCTGTCGCTGCCACCGCCGTGGACGAGCACGATGGCGCCGCCCGCGGGCTCCAGTCCATTGTCCGATGCCTTGATCAACCAGCCCGGCAACGCGTAGCCGTTGACTGAGGGCACCTTGACCTCACTGAACGTGAATTCATGTGTATCGCGCAGGTTCCCGCAGCCGTTCCCCCAATGTCTGGCGGCCTCCGGTGTGCAGACGGACAGATTCTTGGTAACGCCCCTCCAGACCGGAAAGAGCAACTGATTGCTTGCGAACCAGAGTCCCCCGCCACATAAAACAATGGCAGCGGCCGGCACAATGCGAGTTACCCATATCACCGTGCGTTTCATACAGGTCAGCCTCCACCGTCTAGACGAACGGATTGCGGCTCGATCGACATTTGTCCGGGCTGTGTCGTGAAAGAGCGTTGTATGGATGGTCCGGCTTGCCGGAAGTCGACGGCGGTGTGTCCGTCGAACGTGCGACCCGCGCCCTACCCGCGCGACGTCAGGTAGGCGCCCACGCCGTCCAGCACCATCTGCACCGACAGCATCACCAGCAGGATGCCCATCAGCCGCTCGACCGCCACGGCGCCGCGCGGGCCGAGGAAGTTGAAGATCCAGGTGGACACCGCGAGGATGATCGCGGTCGGGAGCCACGCCATCGCGACCGCCAGGGCGACGTTGGGCACCGGGTTGTTCTGGGCCATGAGGATGACGGCCGAGATGGCGCCGGGCCCGGCGATCAGCGGCATCGCGATCGGCACCACCAGCGGATCGTCGAGCCCTTCCTTGTCGAGCACGCGATGGGCCGGAAAAATCATGCCGAGCGCGATCATGAACAGCACGATGCCGCCGGAGATCCCGAGCGTGTAGTTCTGAAGGCCGAGCGCGTGGAGAACGCCGCCGCCGGCAAAGACGGCCAGTTGCAGGATGCCGAGGGCGATGACGCTCTCGCGGACGATGATGCGCCGCCGGCGCGCGGGCTCGCTGGTCTGCAGCAGCGTGTTCAGCGTGACCAGGTTGCCGAACGGGTCGAGAACGATGAAGAGCAGGAGCGCGATCGAGATCACGCGTTGGACTCCACGCTACTTGAGGAACTTCATCCGCTCGACGTCCTTTTCGTTCTCGGCGCAGATGAACTCGATGATTTCGGCGTCGAGCTTGTCGTCCACCATCAGCTTCTGGTTCACCCGCACCGTGAACGGCGCCGTGTAGGCCTTCGGATCGTCGATGGTGACGTCGATCTTGAGCGTGCCGTAGTTCAGGCGGCGGAAGCGCTCGGTGATCTTCGCGGCATCGGTCTGGGGCGAGCCGTCGATGTCGTGCCAGCCGTTGTCGCGGAGGCCAGTGGTTTCGACCACCAGCGTGTCGCCCTCCCAGCGGCCCACTGAGTAGCCGTACCACCACGGCTGCGGATCGTCCTTCGGCAGCGCGCGGCCATCGGTGAAGATCTGCCGCACGCCGGCGTTCCCTTCGTAGAGGATCACCAGCACCTCGGGCGTCTGGATCATCTTGCGCGGCTGCGGATGCTCGTGGAACTGCATCAGCCCCATCGGCAGGCAGTGTGCGTCGGGATTGTCCTTGCTGCCCAGCCGCTTGCGCTCGTCACGCAGCTTCACCGCCCACGGTTGCAGAGGCAGGCCGTTGGAGAAGTTCGCGCCGATGTTGCCGAAGGTGGACGGCGGCGGCTCGCCGGGCAGCGCCGCCGGTGGCTTGCCCACGCGACCGCCGTAGAACCACTCGTTGAGCCACACCCCGCTCAGATCCGGTTTGCCGTCCGGCGTGCGCGGCGCCGGGGCGTCGAGGTTGGGCGTGCCGTCAGCCTTGAGCGGCAGCTTCTTGTCCGGGAAGACCGGCCACTGGGCACCGAGCGGCGCCAGCGCGAGCGCCACCGCCACCGTCGTCGCAAACAGCAGTCGTGATCTCATCTCACTCCTTCAGTAGCCGGTTCGACACGAACCCCTGGATCTCGGCGCGCCGCCGATCGCGGGCGTCGATCTCGTCCAGGCGCGTCCACGACTCGTCGTGCTCGTAGCGGTAGCTGGCGACGAAGCCCGACGGGACGGCGCCGCCGAATTCGGCTGGGCCGAGCATCGAGAAGTAGCGATGGCCGTCGCCGCGCTCGTAGAGGTGGTAGATCTTCCCCGCGACACGGTGGAAGCGGCACTCGGCGTGGATCAGATCCACGTCGCGCGTCGCCTGCTCGATGATCTCCCGGGCCCGCTCCTGCAGCGCCTTCATCTGCTCGACGATGACTTCGAGCTGCGCGTTGGTACGCAGCGCCACTTTCGACGAGGCGGACTCGATGATGCGCGCCGAGTCCACGAGCGACACCGGGGCGCCGAGCCGGCTCACGGGGTAGGGCGAGGCGTTGTCGGAGCCTCTGAAGTTGTCGCCGCTGTATTTCTTGTCGCCGCTGTCGCTCATGCCATGTCGGTCGTGGGGCGGGCCTTCAGGCCCGCTGGCGGCGGGGCTGAAGCCCCGCCCTACGTGCGAATCGGTGTCGTCAGCCGTGCGATCGTTGCGCCGAGGTGCGACGACGGGTCGTCCCAGAACGCCGCGACGAGCGGATGCCGTTCGAGAGTCGCCTGCACCACGCCGCGCTGCACACCCCGGCCCCGGCCGTGGACGAGCCGCACCTCGGTCAATCCCCGCGCCGCCGCCTCGGCGAGATATTCCTCGACGACGGACCGGATATCCGCCGGCGCGAACGAATGCAGGTCGAACTCGGGCCCGATGGGCACGTCGACCGGTTCGTCCATGCCGAAGATCCTATCCTGAGGGCTTCCGGCTTCCGGCTCCCGGCTCCCGGCTCCCGGCGGGGCTGAAGCCCCGCCTCACCAGGCGGTCTCAGCGCGGCACCCACTGCAACCGGGGGCTCGCCCCCACCTGCTCGTAGCGCAGGCCGTCAGCGGGACGATCGAGCTGCCGCACATACAGGCTGCGGGCGCCGTCGCGCCCGGCGCTGCCGGTGGCCACGACCGTGTCGCCGGGCTTGAGTGTGTCGCTCCGCATGCCGACGTCCACCAGCTCGAAGCGGTTGTCGAGCTCGAGCCGCCAGGTCTGGACGCGCCCGGCGTCGCCGGCTACGTCCAGCCCGATCCACGGGTGGGGGTTCACGAACTGGAATTCGCGAACGCTGCCCGTCACCGTCACCTGCCGCCGGCTGTCGTAGATGGCGGAGATCGAATGGTGCGCGTCGAGCGTCGCCGCGAGAGCCGCGACCGTCGCCACCACCGCGGCTCCGCCGGCGAAGGACATCCGCACCCGCTCTTACCGCCCCGCCGCCGTCCGCTCTTCGGCGCGCGCGGCCTCGAGGATGTTGCGCAGGCCGTAGTTCCCTTCGTGGCAGGCGTATTCGAACGGCGGCTGCGTCGCGTCGCGCGTCAGGTTCATCGCAAACGTCCACGGGCGGGCCCATGTGCGCGAATCGTCGAGGGTCACGGCCCATTCCACGGTGTCGGGCCCGAGCGGCGTGAACCGCTCGATCATTTTCAGCTGGTCGCTCGACCCGCGATAGGGTGTCTTGTCGGTGAAGTTGGTGGTCTCGACCACCAGCGTGTTGCCGTCCCAGCGGCCGCGCCCATCGCCCATGTACTGCCGGACGCTGCCGGGGAGGTGGGGCCGGCCGTCGAGCGGAATCACCCGAGTGTCGTGGACCATCTCGTAGGTGATCGTGATGAATCCGGGCCCCTGCTGGAGGTGGTACGAGTTGCCGTAGATGGCCGGCATCATCGATCCAGGGATGCCGCGGGTGATGCAGCGATCGTAAAGGCTGCGATCCTCCCACGAGTCGGCCGGGCCGCGGCCGGCGCGCGCCTGCTGCCGCGCCCGCGTGCGCTGCTGCGCCTCGGCGGTCTGCGGCGGCACCTTGCCGTCAGCCGGTTCCATGACCAGCCAGGGGCGGCTGTTGGCGGCGTAATAGTTCTCGAACCAGTGCATCGGGCTCGTGGCGCCGGGGAACTCACTCAGCCCCGGCGTTCGTTCGATGGTCTGCTCCTGCCGTTGCTTCACCAGCTTGGCGAACTCCGCCGGCGTGATGTCCTCCATGCGGCGTCCGGCGAACTCGTCGGGCCGCTCGAACGGAATGCCGCTCTCGTCGCTGTTGTTGTAGTCGCCGGCGATGTCCGGGTCGCCCCACGGCGTCCGCGGCGGCACGAACGTACCGCGCGGGGGCAGCGGCGCCGCTGTCTTGCGGGTCGGCACTTCGCCGGCAGCGATGGGTTGCGCGCGCTGCGGCGCCTGGGCACGAAGGCCGGCGATCAGAAGCGGTGCGAGCAGGAGCGCGGCGAGCGCCGCGAGAGTCGTTCTGGCCAGGTGCTGTTTCATCGGGGGTCCTCGGGACGCCCCGATCGTATCAGTGCGGCGCGATTCGGGCGACCGGTGCGGCGCCGGTCAGCTTTGCATGCCGCGGAGCTCGCCGGCCAACTCAGCGAGCGGATCCTCCGGCGCCGGCGCTCCGGTCGAGGGCGGCAGCTCGTGCTCGACCGCGGCGAACAGCAACGCCGGATCGACGGGCTTCGCGATGTAGGTGTCCATGCCGGCGGCCAGGCATTCGTCGCGGTCGCCCTGCATGGTGTGCGCGGTCATGGCGACGATCCACACGTGGCGTCCCGTGCCGGCCTCACGCCGCCGGATGATGCCGGTGGCCTCGAGGCCGCCCATCTCGGGCATCTGCACGTCCATCAGGATCACGTCGAAGGCCTCGCGGTCGAGGCGCTCGAGCGCCGCCTTGCCGGTGCCGACCACCGTCAGCACGTGGCCCCGCTTCGACAGCAGACCTACCGCCACCCGCTGGTTCACGATGTTGTCTTCGGCCAGCAGCACGCGGCGGCGCAGGTGCGCGGGCACGGCGCCCCTGGGTTCCTTCGCCGCGCCGCGCGCGGCCACGTCGCGACCGAGCAGCCGCGAGATCACGTTGCGCAGATGCGTCGGGGAGATCGGCTTGTTCAGATACGCGGCGATGTTCAGTTCGCGGCAGCGCTCGACGTCGTCGTGGCGCCCGGCCGAGGTGAGCATGATCACGGTCGTCTGGGCATACTCCGGGCGCGCCGCCATCCGGGCCGCGACGTCAAAGCCGTCCATGTCCGGCATGTGCACGTCGAGGAGCACCAGCCGGTAGGGCGCGGCGCTCTGCACCGCGGCGTCGAGCATCTGCAGCGCGGCGGTGCCGCCCTCGGCCTTCGCCGGCTTGATGCCGACACGCGCGAGTTGCTCGGAGAGAACGCGGCGGCTCACCGCGTTGTCGTCCACGACCAGCGCCGTCATCTCTCCGGGATACAGCTCGACCGCCGGCCGCGGCACGTCGGCCGCTACGCCGAACGTGGCGAGGAAATGGAACGTGCTGCCGTCGCCGGGGTCGCTGTCGAGCCACATGCGCCCGCCCATCAGCGTGACCAGGCTCGACGAAATGGCGAGGCCGAGGCCGGTGCCGCCGTAGCATCGGGTGGTCGACCCGTCCGCCTGACTGAACGGCTCGAAGATGAGCGGCTGCTTCTCGCGCGGGATGCCGACGCCGGTGTCGGAGATCGAAAAGTGCAGCACGCTCTCGCTGGCGCCGCGCCGGTCCTCGCGAATCTCGAGCAGCACGTGACCGCTGTCGGTGAACTTGATGGCGTTGCCGACCAGGTTGGTGATCACCTGCCGCAGCCGCAGAGGGTCGCCGATGATCGCATCCGGCACCGCGGGGCCGATGTCGAAGATCAGCTCCAGCCCCTTGGCCTCGGCGGCGAGCACGAGCGGCTTCAGCGTTTCACCGGCGAGGTCGCGCAGCTCGAACGGCACCGATTCCATCTCGAGCTTGCGCGACTCGATCTTGGAGAAGTCGAGAATGCTGTTGAGGATGCCGAGCAGCGACTCGGCCGACCGGTTGACCGTTTCGAGATAGTCGCGCTGCGTCGGGGTCAGCTCGGTCATGAGCGCGAGCTGCGTCATGCCGATCACGCCGTTCATCGGCGTGCGGATTTCGTGGCTCATGTTCGCCAGGAACTCGCTCTTGGCGCGATTGGCGTCCTCGGCCGCGTCGCGGGCGTCGCGCAGCGCGCGCTCCACGCCCTTGTGCTGGGTCATGTCGCGGGCGATGGCCTGGAAGCCGACGTGCTCCTGGTGCTCGAACATCGGCTGGACGTCGAGCTCGAGCGTGATGCGCTGGCCGTTCGAGTTGACGACTTCGACCTCGATGCGGTCGTTGGGCGCGTCCTGGGCCCGTCGCATCAGCGCGTCGGCCACCGCTGCCGATTCCGGCGCCACGATGTCCTTGAGCGTGCACTTGAGCGCCGCATCCTCGGGCAGCCCGAGCATGCACTGGCCGGTTTCGTTCAGCGAGGTCAGGCGGCCGCCGAGCCTCCAAGTGAGGATGACGTCGCTGGCGTTCGCGACCAGGTCGGTCCACCGGCGCTGGAGGGCGGCGGTGCGCTGGAACTGCGTCGTGAGCGCTCGCGTCTGCTGCCGGACCCGCGCGTTGAGGACGCCGATCCACAGGAAGGCGAAGAGGCAGATGCCGGCGGCCACGCCGAGCGCGGTGACGGCCCGTGCCGGCGTCCACCACGACGGGACGGCGACCACGGCGATGGCCTCGGGCCCGCTGGCCGACATGATCATCGACGCCGGCGCGCCCACCGCGTCGTAGAAAATGGCGCTGACGCCGGTGACGTCGATGGTGCTGCCTGTGCGCAGTTCGGGCAGCGTCCCGTGCGCCGGCCAGTCGTAGACGTAGACGAGGACGGTGGTGCCGCCGCTGTCTATTTGCAGGGTGCGGAAGCCGGGGCCCTTGCCGTACTGCGTGAACGTGCCGCGCACCTTCACGAACTCTCCGGCGTTCTTGCCCGCCATCGCCTTGGCCACCGGCGTCGGCTGGGGTGGCGGCAAGACTCCCGGTTGGCGTTTGTCGATCACCGACGACGTGACCAGCGGCGTCCCGAAGAACGTACCGGGGAACCCGGCGATGTCCACGACGGTTCCCGGCTCGACGTCCACGGTGCCCGCCACCTCGAAGGCCAGCGCACCGCTCTCGTCCTGAATGTGCACGATGCGCTTGTTGCCGATGATCGCCGAGTGGCGCAGCAGCACCGTGCCGCGCGTGCAGACCACCCGCAGATCCAGGCCGGCCGGTGACGGGACGACTTCCTGAATGACGCCGAGGAACGAACCCCAGTCGTCGCTGCTTCGATCGGTGGCCAGCATCGAGGTGGCGATGGCCCGCGCGGCTGGTAATGGTTCGGAGCCGGCGCGCGTCACGCGCGCGTTGCTCAACGTCCGGCCGTCTTCGGCCTGTGCCTCGGTGCCGGTGACGTCCACGAGCTCGCCGGGAGTGAACGGCCCGCCCCTGGCACCGGTCACCCGCACCGTCTCGCGGCCCACCTGCACGAACAGCCCGAACCCGGGATCGTCGTAAAGCACCAGGCCCTGGACGTGTGTGGCTATGGTGTTGGGAGTGGCCGTGCCGGTCTGGGCCCATGCCAGCGGCGCGGCGCACAGCGCCGTCAGCAGGCAGTAGAAGACGTTGCGGATCGACCTCTGGCGCAGTTGAACAGCTCCCCGTGCCTGAATCGGCCGGGATGCGCCAGGACTGAAATCGCCGGGCAGCAGCCTGGGAGGCCGCTGCCCAGCGATTTCGCGGCTAGGACGCGGGCTCGATGCGCAGAACTGCGCCCGGGTTCTGGTCGGTCACGACGTAGAGCAGGCCGTCGGGGCCCTGCTTCACGTCGCGGATGCGCTGCCGCAACTCGACGAGCAGCGACTCGCGGCGCAATTCCTCCATCTTCTCGTTGAAGAGGATCCGCTCGACGTGGCCCGTGCCGGGAATCTCGCCAGTGCGCAGCGCCCCCACGAACACGTCGCCCTTCCACTTCGGCAGCCGGTCGCCGGTATAGAAGGTCATCCCGGAGACGGCGATCGAAGGGATCCACAGCACCACCGGCGGCTCGAACCCCGCATGGCCGGGCCGTTCGACCTGCCACGGCCCCGGATAGGTGCGGCCGTAGCTCACGAGCGGCCAGCCGTAGTTGGCGCCGGGCTTGAGGATATTGATCTCGTCGCCGCCATTGGGCCCGTTCTCGTTGAGCCACATCTGGCCGGTACCCGGGTGGAGGGCCAGACCAAGCGAGCTGCGGTGCCCGAGCGTGTAGACCTCGG
>DATMDI010000590.1:0-16430 GCA_035557875.1 Vicinamibacterales bacterium | reverse complement strand
CGCCCTACCCGCCCTACCCGCCCTACCCGCCTTACCCGCCTTCCGCGCCCCAACAGCCCTATAATGTCCGGCTATGTCACGGACATTGGTCACCCTGGTGGCCGCAGGATGCCTGGCCGCGTCGGCTGCCGCCCTCAGCGGGCAGACGCCGCAGCGCCCCGATTTCACCGGCGTGTGGACGTCATATACCGAACCGGGGGCGGCCCGCGGCGGCGGGCCGGGCCGCGGCGGCGGGCCTGCCCTGCCGATGACCGATGAAGCCCAGAAGAAAGTGGCCGGGTACCGCGCGCTCATCGGCACCAGCGGCGATACGCCCGGCGGGCACTGCCTGGGCACCGGCATGCCCGGCTCGATGCTCGGGTCCGGCGGCTACCCGATGGAAATCGTGCAGCGGCCGGAACAGATCAACATCACCTACGAGGCCCACAATGAAGTGCGGCGTGTCTACCTCGGCGATCGCATCGTGCCGATGGCCGACCGCGTGCCGGGACGAAACGGGCACTCGAGCGCGCGCTGGGAAGGCGACACGCTGATCGTCGAGACCACCCACCTCGTGGAGCAGGTCGATCAACGCTACGCTCACAGCGATCAGGCCAGGATCGTGGAGCGCTACCGGCTGACCACCGACGCCAACGGCACCAGGGTGCTCGTCGCCGAGATGACGCTCACCGATCCGGTGTTCTACACGAAGCCGGTTACCGATACGAAGAAATGGGCCTTCGTGCCGAACGGGCACCTGCTGCCCTACGAGTGCGCCGAGGAAGGCTGGCGCATCCATCTCGAAGAGCTGGAAAAGAAAACAAAGGAGTCGAAGTGATGAAGCACCTCTGGTCGGTACTCGGCGCGGCCGCGCTCGTCCTGACGCTGAGCGCGACGGCTGGCGCCCACCATTCCGCGGTGCAGTACGACTTCGGCAAATCGGCGACGATTACCGGCGTGGTCGTGAAGTTCCAGGCGATCAACCCGCACATGCGGCTCACGCTGCGGGTCACCGACGACAAAGGCACGCGGGATGTCGAGCTCGAAGGGCACAGCACCAACAACATGTACCGCGCCGGCTACCGCGACGGCCTCATCAAGGTGGGCGACAAGATCACGGTGAACGTGGCGCCGCTGCGCAACGGCACGGAGGGCGGCTACATGGTTGCGGCCGTCACCGCCAACGGCACGCGATTCGGCGTCCAATCGGCCGCCGAGCGCGCCCGCGAACGGGAAAAAGCGGAGGGGAAGTAGGGGCAGCCGGGTCTAAAGACCCGGCTCCACGTACGTGTTCTGCTTGAGCCCTGAGCCCTGAGCCTTCAGCCCTACGTCTTCCTGTAGCTCTTCGCCATTCTCCGGCCGACGATCTTCACCAGCCACTGGGGAACGTAGCGCACTGCCAGGACGACGGCCCGGTTGACGCGGCCGGTGACGTATATCGCCTCGCCCGCCATCACCGCGTCGTAACCCTGCTGCGCCACGGTCGCCGCGTCGAGCCACATCCACGCCGGCATCCCGCGCATCTGCTCGCGCGTGCCGGTGACGTCGTGGAACTCGCTCAGCGTGAACCCGGGGCAGAGCGCGGTGACGTGCACGCCGTGCGGCCGCCCTTCATGTGACAGCGCCTCCGAGAACTTGATCACGAACGCCTTCGACGCGCCGTACAAGGTGTGGCCAGCCGGCGCCGGCACGAGGCCGGCCAGCGAGGCAACGTTGACGATGCGGCCGTAACCGCGCTCGATCATCCCGGGCAGCAGCCGGTAGGTGAGCTCGCACACGCCCGCCACCATCACGCGGAGAAAGTCTTCGTGCACCTGCCACGGCACGGCGTTGTAGACGCCGGGCACACCGTAGCCGGCGTTGTTCACGAGCGCGTCCACCACCAGCCCGCGCCGCTGCAGTTCGTCACACAGCCGCGCCGCGCTCGACGGGTCGGCATGGTCCACCGTCAAGACGTGGACGTCCACGCCGTGCCGGTCGCGCAGGTCCGCGGCGACGCTCTGGAGCCTCGCCTCGCGGCGCGCGGTGATGATCAGGTTGAAACCGTTGGCCGCGAACACGTCGGCGAACGCGACGCCGATGCCGGCCGAAGCGCCGGTGACCAGCGCCGTGCGTCTCGAGCTCACGGCTTCATGATAGCGTTCCGACATGAGCCGCCTCGCGGTGCTCGGGCTGAGCGTCGCGGCGCTCGCCGGTGTCACGGCAGCGCAGCCGGCGCGGTCACGGCCGGCGGCGGCGCCGTTCACGGTGGTCGAAGCCTCCATCGCCGAGATGCGCACGGCGATGGAGGGCGGCCGCACCACGTCGCGCGCCATCGTCCAGCAGTCGCTCGACCGCATTGCCCGCTACGAGAGCCGCCTCAACGCCGCGATCACCGTCAATCCGCGGGCACTCGAGGAGGCGGCGGCACGCGACGACGAGCGGCGACGCGGCCGGGTGCGCGGGGCGCTGCACGGCATCCCCATCGCGCTCAAGGACAACATTCACACCACCGACATGCCGACGACTGGCGGGGCCCGGGCGTTCGCGTCGCTGGTCCCGCCCTATGAAGCCACGGTGACGGCGCGGCTGCGGGCCGCGGGGGCGGTGATCGTCGCCAAGACGGTGCTCACCGAGCTGGCCAACTGGGTGGCGAGCGACATGCCCACCAACTACTCGTCGCTGGCCGGCTTTGCCTTCAACCCCTACGACCCGCGGCCAGACCCACGACCCGGGGCAGACGGACGCCCGCTGCTGCCGACCGGCGGATCCAGCTCGGGGATCGGCACCGCGGCGAGCTTCTGGGCCGCCAACGTCGGCACCGAGACCTCGGGCTCGATTCTCAACCCCGCCAGCCGCACGATGCTCGTCGGCATCAAGCCGACAGTGGGACGCATCAGCCGCTACGGGGTGATTCCGATCACCGCGGATCAGGACACGCCAGGGCCAATGGCGCGTACCGTCGCCGACACGGCGCTGCTGCTCGGAGTGCTCGAGGGCGACCCGGATCCACGCGATCCCGCCACAGGCGCCTGCACGCCGCCACCACGCCACGACTACACGCAGTTCCTGCGGCCGGGTGCGCTGAAAGGCGCCCGCATCGGGGTGCCGCGCGCGTTCTTCTACGATGCGATCCAGATCCCGGGCTCGCGAGGAATGGCCGGCGGGCTGGCGCCTGCCGAGCGCGAGGCGATGAACGCCGCTATCGGGGCGCTGAAGCAGGCCGGTGCCACCATCGTCGACCCGGCCGATCTGCCGTCGGCGCGGGCGCCGGCCGGCGAGAACCTCGAGGACTGGCCGGTGTGCAATGGGCTCGCCGACGCCAAAGGCCGCGACGCGGACTGCTCGACCGTCTTCAAGTACGGCATGAAGCGCGACTTCAACGCCTGGCTCGCATCGCTCGGCGAGGCGGCGCCGGTGAAGAGCCTGACCGCGCTGCGCGCATGGAACCGCGCCCACGAAGCCGAGGGCACGTTGAAGTACGGCCAGGCGCAGCTCGACATCTCCGACGAGATGGACGTCGCGGCCGACCGTGACCGCTACGAGCGCGACCGCGCCAAGGACGTGCGCCTGGGAGGACGGGACGGGATCGACGCGGCGCTGCGCGCGCACCGCCTCGATGCGCTGCTCTTCCCTGGACCTTTTGGCGCCGCGGTCGCGGCCAAGCCAGGCTACCCGACCGTCATCGTCCCGTTTGCGACCGTCGCCAATGCCGCCGCCCGCGGCATCCCCGGCTTCGGCGCCCAGCCGAGTCCGTTCGGCGTGAGCTTCACCGGCGGCGCGTGCAGCGAGCCACGCCTCCTCGCCCTCGCCTATGCCTTCGAACAGGCAACGAAACGCCGGCGCCCGCCGCCGATGCTGGATTGAGGTTGCCGTCGTGGGGGCCTACGACGACAAGAGCTCGCGGATCGCCTGCTCCAGTTCCACCTTGGTGAACGGCTTCTGAACGAAGCGCACGTCATCGTCGGCGAGCGCCTGCCGGACCGCGCTGTGGCTGGTATAGCCCGACATCAGGATCGTCTTGAGGCCGGGCATCGTCTCGGTGAGGCGCTCGCGCAGCTCGGGACCGGTCATCTGCGGCATGACGACGTCGGTGAGCAGCAGGTCCGGCACCACGCCCTCCTTGCCGACCCGCGCAATCGCGGCGACCGGCGAATCCGACGCCAGCACCGTGTAGCCCAGCGAGCCGAGCAGGCCGCTGGTCAGGTTGCGCACCATCTCGTCATCCTCGACCAGCAGGATCGTCGCGCGCCGGGCGACCTCGACCACCGGCTGGGCGGACGGCCCGGTGCTGTGGATCGCCGCGCGCGGCGCGCTGCGGACCGTCTCACCGGTGGCGGCCGCCATGAAGAGGCGGAACGTGGCGCCGCGACCGGGCTGACTGTCCACACGGATGAACCAGCCGTTCTGCTTCACGATGCCGTACACCGTGGCCAGCCCGAGCCCCGTGCCCTTGTTTGCGTGCTTGGTGGTGAAAAAGGGCTCGAAGATGCGCGGCAGGATCCGTGGATCGATGCCGACGCCTTCGTCTCGCACCGAGAGCGTGACGTAGGGCCCTGCCGACGCGCCCGGCACCTCGAGCCGCGACGCGTGGTCGAGCGACACGTTGGCCGTCTCCACGGTTATGGTCCCGCCGCGCGGCATGGCATCACGGGCGTTGACGACGAGGTTCAGCAGCACCTGATCCATCTGCGTCGGATCGCACAGCACCGGCCACAGTCCGGCCGCGGGCTGGAAGTCCACCGTCACCTGCTCGCCGAGGAGCGTCGCGAACAGCGTTCGCGTGGCGGCGATCTGCGTGTTCAGATCGAGCACCACCGGCGAGATGATCTGCTGCCGCGAGAAGGCAAGGAGCTGGCGGGCCATCTCCTTGGAGCGCAGCGCCGCCTGCTCGATGGCGCTCACTTCCTGCTCGAGCGCGTGGCCTTTCCCCATCTGCATCTTGATCAGATCCACGTTGCCGAGCACGACCGTGAGCATGTTGTTGAAATCGTGGGCGACGCCGCCGGCCAGCTGGCCGATCGACTCCATCCTGCGGATCTGCTCGAGCTGACGCTCCAGCTGCTCGCGCTCGAGCTCGGCACGCTTGCGGCCGGTGATGTCGCGCACGATCACGAGCGCTTCGCCTTCAGTGGCCGAGACGACGCGTGCCTCGAAGTCCCGCTGCAGCTCGGATCCCGGCCCCAGGGCGTACTCGAAATCGACGATGGCGCCGGTCGTGAGCGCGGAGCGCACCGCCTCCTCCACCCGGGCCGCGATCACTTCTGGCAACGCCTGGCCGATGTGCTGCCCCGGTATCCACCCGACCGACGACACGCCGTCGGCGCCGTGCTGCGCGTGATAGCCGAGCACGGTGCCGTCGCCGCTGACGCGGAAGAACACGTCGGGCACCGCGTCGAGAATGGCGCGGTTCTCGGCGATGTTGCGCCGCAGCGAGTCCTCGAGCGCCCGCCGCTCCGAGAGATCGACGAACGCCCCCATGAGGCAGAGCGGCTGGCCGTCCTGGCTCGTCACCACGCTGCCGGACACCAGGACGTCGACAATCGATCCGTTGCGCCCGCGGAACCGGCCGGTACCGTTGTGGCGCTTCATGCGCCGCAGCGACTCGAGCTTGACCTGCGCGTCGTCCGGCGACTCGGCGAACTCGGCGATCGAGCGGCCGAGAATCTGCTCGCGGGTCTCGCACTGCGCGAGCTGGCGGAACGCGTCGTTGGCGTAGAAAATCCGCCCCTCGAGATCGCCGAGGCAGATGGCGGCGGTGGACGACTCGACGGCGAAGCTCTTGATCCGCAGGTCGTGTTCCGCCTGCCGCCGCGCCTGCCGCACTTGCTTCTGCGCGAGCGCCTGCACCACCGCCTGTCCGAGCCGCTTGATGTGCTCCTTGATCACGTAGTCCACGGCGCCGGCCTTCATGCACTCCACGGCCGTGTCTTCGTTGATTGCCGCGGTGACGATGATGACCGGCGTCAGCGGCGCGTGTTCACGGGCGAGGCGGACCGCCGCGAGGCCGTCGAAGGCCGGCATCGCGTAGTCGGAGAGGATCAGGTCGGGTTGGAACGACTCGAGCGCCGCGAGATACCCCTGGGCCGTGTCGACACGCGCGAAGGCGCAGTGGCTCAGCGCCCGTTTCACCTCGCGCTCGGCCAGCTCGGCGTCGGCGGCGCGGTCGTCCACGACCAGGACGCGAACCGGCACCGCGGCTTCGGCGCTCATGCCGATACCTGGTTGACCATCAGCCAATAGAACCCCAGCTCGCTCATGGTCTTCATGAACGACTCGAAATCCACCGGCTTCACCACGTAGCTGTTGGCGCCGAGCTCGTAGGCGGTCTTGATGTCGGGATCCTGGTTCGACGAGGTCACCACCACGACGGGAATGGAACGCGTCCGGTCGTCGCTTTTCAGCCGCCGCAGCACCTCGAGCCCATCGAGCTTGGGCAGCTTGAGGTCGAGCAGGATGACCCGCGGCCGCTCGGCGCCGTCAGGGTCGAACAGGATGTCGAGCGCCTCGACGCCGTCGTGCGCCACGCTCACGCTGTTGGCGAGGTTGTGCTTCCGGAACGCACGCAGCGTGAGCTCGGCGTCGCGCGGGTTGTCCTCCACGAGCAGAATCGAGAGGTTGTCGAGCGGGCTCATTGCACCATCCCGGGTGCCGGCAGCGCGAAGGAGAAGACGGCGCCGCGATCGATCTCGGCTTCGGCCCACACGCGCCCGCCGTGACGATGGACGATGCGCTGGACGATCGCCAGGCCCACGCCGGTGCCGCTGAACTCGTAGTCGGTGTGCAGCCGCTGGAACACACCGAAGAGCTTCGACTTGTAGGCCATGTCGAAGCCGGCCCCGTTGTCGGACACGGTGTAGACCACCTCGTCGCCGTTCACGCGGCCGCTGACGCCGATGACGGCCACCGGTTTCTTGGCTGAGAACTTCAGGGCGTTGGCGAGCAGGTTGACCCACACCTGCCGCAGCAGCGCGCGGTCGCCCTCGGCGGTCGGCAGCGTACCGACGCGAAACGTGATCCGGGTGCGATCCTGAGCCGAACTGAGCTCGTCGAACACCTCGGCGGCGAGCGAGGTCATGTCCACGGCCACCGTCTGCATCGACATGCGGCCGAGGCGCGAGAACATCAACAGGTCGTCGATCAGGCGGCCCATGCGCTGGGCTTCGCTGCGCACCACGCCGCACAGCCGCAGCCCTTCGGCGTCGAGGCGGGTGCCGTAGTCCTCGGCCAGGATCCCGGCGTAGCTGTCCACTGCCCGCGCCGGCGCCCTGAGGTCGTGCGACACGGAGTACGCGAACGCCTCGAGCTCGTGGTTGGCGGCTTCGAGCTGCGCCGTGCGATCCACCACGCGCCGCTCCAGCTCGACGTTCAGCTGCCGGATCGCCTCTTCCGACCGCCGCCGCTCGGTAATGTTGCGGCCCACCCAGAGCACGTGGGTGCAGCGGCCGTCGGAGTCGAGCACCGGTTCGAGGTGCGACTCGACGAAGGCGACGTCGCCGCCGGGCAGCGGAATCTCGATCTCGTGCGACACCGGCTGCCGGGTCGCGATCACCTGGCGGAAGGCCGGCATCTCCATCTCGATCTGTTCCGGCGACATGCCCTGCTCCACCAGCAGTTCGTCGCGGTAGCGGCCTTCCAGGTTGGTGGGCGCGCCGGGAAACGACACCGCCCGAACCATCCGGTAGGCTTCGTTCGCCGACACGACGAAGAGCCGCCCGTCGTCCTCCACTCGATGCAGGATCTGGGCGTCGGACGTGCTGTTGAACACCTTCGACAGCCGCTCGGCGCTCTCCCGCAGCGCCCGCTCGGCCGCTTTGCGCGCGCTGACGTCGCGGATGACGACCAGCGGGTAGACCAGGTCGTTGATGGTGTAGGTGGAGGCCGAGATCTCGGCGTCGAACTCGGTGCCGTCGCGCCTCAGGCCCTTGGTCTCGTACGACGACGGCGCGGGCCGGCCCTCCTCGCGCGCCTTGTTGATGGCCAGCACGCGCGGCAGTTCGGCGGTGGGCACGAGGCTGGCGAGCGGCTGCCCCTCGACATCGGCCGCCGAGTCGAAGCCATACATCTCGGCCGTGGCCCGGTTGGCGAACAACGCCCGCTGGTCTTTGGTGACCACGATGGCGTCCTTCGACGCCTCGAAGACCGAGCGCAGGATGGCCTCACTGCGCCGCACCTGCGCCTCGGCCCGCCGCCGCTCGGTGATGTCCTGGATCGAGCCGAGAAAGGCGACATGGGTGCCGTCGGCGGCGGTTACCGAGTTGACCGACAGCTCGGCGTCGAAGGTGGATCCGTCGCTGCGGCGGGAGACCACTTCGCCCATCCACGAGCCGATCGAGTACAGCGAGTCGCGAATGCGGGCGTGCTGCACCGGATCGACGATGAAGTCGAACGGTCGCTTGCCAAGGATCTCGGCTTCGTCAGCGAAGCCGTGCATGCGCAGCCAGGCCGGATTGGCGTAGGCGATCTTCCGGTCGAGCCCGACGATGAGCATGCCGCTGACCCACGAGGCGAGCGCGTTGTCCTTCACGCGCAGGTCGATTTCCACCTTCTTGCGCTCGGTGACGTCCGCGGTGGCACCGACAGTGCGGATGGGGCGGCGGTCGGCACCGGCGCCCTCGAAGTAGGTCTGGGCCCGCGCGTGGATCCACTTGACGCTACCGTCGGCGGCGACGATGCGGTGCTCGAGTTCGTACGAACCGTCGCCGCGCGGGTCGTGGGACCGGACCATCGCCTGGTGCACCCGATCGCGTTCGTCCGGGTGCACCGTGAGGAAGGTGCTCTCGAACGGCACGTCCCCGCCCGGCCCGAGCCCCCAGATCTCCCGCTGTTCGGGCGACCAGAACACCGTGGCCGCCACGTGGTCGTGGTCGAAGATGCCGAGCCGGCCCAGGCGCACGGCCTGGCGCAGCCGCTCTTCGTTCATCAGCAGCGCCGCCTCCGCCCCGCGCTGGGCCGTCACGTCGAGATTGGTGCCGAAAAAGCGGACGCGGCTCGTGAGGGGGTGCCTCGTGCACTCGATGAGCGCGTGGATGGTCGCCTCGCCGCCGGCGGGCCGCAACACGCGGAACTCGATCTCGAACCCGGTGCCGTCTTCCGCTGCCCGGGCAAACGCCGCGCGCAGGCGGGGGACGTCGTCGGGGTGCAGGCGGGCGAAGAAGTCGTCGAACGACGGGGTCGACTCGGCGCCGAACCCGAACAAGACCTTGTTGCCGTCGGACCACACGGCCTCGGCGCCGTCGCTGCCGAGCGTGAAGTGCCCCATGCGCGCCAGCGTCTCGGCGCGGCGCAGCCGGTCCTCTCGATCCTGCAGCAGCGCGGCGGCAGCCCTCGTGTCGGTCACGTCGGTGATGGCGCCGATGACGCGGACCGGGGACCGCGCGGGACCGCTGCCCTCGAAGAAGGTCTGCGCGCGGGCGTTCACCCAGCGGATCTCGCCGTCGGAGCGGATGATCCGGTACGCCAGGCTGTAGCGGCCGTCACCCTCGTAGTCGTGGGCGCGGGCGACGGCGTCGGTGCGTTGCGCGCGATCGTCGGGATGGGTGTGCTGGTCGAACCGCTCCAGTGTGGCGACGAGCCCGGCGGGCCAGCCGTAGATCGCGTGGACCTCCGGCGAGCAGTAGACGGCGTTGGTCCGCACGTCATGGTCGAACACGCCCATGCTGGAGGTGGGGAGGACCTGCGACGACCGATCGCCGGTCGGCAACACGCTTCCCGCCGAAGCGTCTGGGCCCCTGGAGTCGAGCGATGAAACCCGGTGTCGGACCACGGCGGCTCCCTCCAGACCTCGGCGCGCACGGACGCCGCGACCGCCGGGCTGAATAATCCGCCAGTGCCGGGCGATCGCGTCAACGCCCCGGCACTCGCTGGCCCTGCGTGCCATCGAGGCTCGCGCAGGGCGTGCGCGACATTAGCCGAACGCTGCGTACGGGGTCAACTGGAGGCGGCGCTCGCGCCGAACGGCGCGATGCCGACAAGCAACACCAGACGCTCGCTGCCGTCGTTGCGGACACCGTGCGGCACGCTTGCGGGTGCCCAGATCGCGTGACCCGGCCCAGCCGTGCGCGTCTCGTTCCCGACGACGAAGCGGCCGGTCCCTTCCACCACGAAGTAGAACTTGTCCTGCCCGGCATGTTCGTGCAGGTGCTGCTCCTGCCCCGGCGACAGACAGTTGAGCCCGAGCATCAGGCTGCCGCTGCGGAACAGCGTGGACTTGAACTGTTTGTCGGGCAGCGAGCCGACGTGATCGCGGTAATCGGCAAACGTGTTCATGGCGGTGTCAGGGGCGTTAGGGCTTACTCGACGCGGCGCAGGATGAAGCACTTGAGGTAATGGGTTTCCGCCACTCCCAGCAGGACCGGATGATCGCGTCCCTGCATGCGCTTCTCGACCACGGTCATCGGCACGTGGCTGTCCACCGACGCCTCGTGGAGGATCGATCCGAACAGGTCTTCGCTGACGTTGTACGAGCAGCTGCACGACACGAGGCAGCCGCCTGGCGCCAGCAGGCGCATGGCATGCAGGTTGATGTCCTTGTAGCCGGCGATTGCGTTCGGAACCGACGCCTTGTTCTTGGCGAAGGCGGGCGGGTCGAGCACGATCGTGTCGTAACGTTCGCCGGCACGCTCCAGCCGGCGCAGCTCGTCGAAGACGTTGGCCTCGCGGGCACTGAGCGCAGGGAGGCTGTTGCGCGCGGCGTTGGCCGTGATGTGGGCGACAGCGTCGGCCGAGATGTCCACGGCCTCGGCCGAGTCGCACTGCGGCGCGAGCCGGAGCGCAAACCCGCCGTGATAGCTGAAGCAGTCGAGCAGCCGGCCGCGGGCGTAGCGCGCCGCGGCCTCGCGGTTCTCGCGCTGGTCGAGAAAGAGACCGGTCTTCTGCCCGTGGCGCAGGTCGGCCGCGTACTCGACCGGGCCTTCCCGCACCGCCACGGTGGGCGGAATCTCGCCGGCGAGCACGTCGACCCGCTGTTCGAGCCCCTCCAGAGCGCGCACCTTCGGATCGTTGCGGGCGAGAATGCCCAGCGGCCGCAACAGTGCCGTGAGCGACGCGACCACCAGCGGCGTCACCCGGTCCATGCCCTGCGACAACGCCTGCATCACGACGTAGTCGGCGTAGCGATCGACGATCAGCGACGGCAGCAGATCGGCTTCCCCGTGCACGAGCCGGTAGGTGTTGGCGTCGATCGACAGCGACTCGCGGAACGCGATCGCCCGCTCCAGCCGCGCGTGAATCAGGGCCGGGAGCTCGGCGGGCTGGCCCACCGTGAGCATCCGGATTGTGATCTGGGACCGATCGCTGAAGAGCGCGGTGCCGACCGGACGCCCTCGCGGACCGAGCACCTCGACGAAATCGCCGCCGCCCGCATCCACGGCGGTCACGTCGGTGCGGTAGACCCAGGGATGGCCGCCGCGAATGCGTTGCTCGCCGCGCGAGGAGACGGTAACGGTCGGCACCTCTCCATTCTGTCCTATGATGCGCGCATGCCGACCCGCCGCGCCTTCCTGCGCACGGCCGTGACCAGCGGCGTCGCCGTCGTAGCCGGCCACACATCCTCGGCCGCCGAGTTCGACCTCGTGGTCAAAGGCGGCCGCGTCATCGATCCCGCGCAGCGCTTCGACGCCCTCGCCGACGTCGGCATCAGCGGCGGGCGCATCACCGCCGTGCGGCCGTCGATTCCTGCCTCGGCGGCCGCCGAGGTGCTCGACGCTTCGGGCGCTCTCGTCACCCCTGGCCTGGTGGACATTCACACGCACGTGCGCTCCGCGGAGATGCCGTCGATCTGCCTGTCGCAGGGCGTGACGTCGCTCGTGGACGCGGGCTCGCGGGGTGCCGATCAGATCGACAGCGTCGTGGCGTTCGCGAAGCAGGCGCCCAACCGGGTGCGGGTGCTCGTCAACCTGTCACGCGCCGGCGTCATCGACGAGGGCGATCTGATGGACCTGTCGAAGGCCGACGTGGCCCTCGCCCGCCAGGCCATCCTGCGCCATCGTGACGTCATCATCGGCGTGAAGGCGCGGCTGTCCCGCAACGTGGCGGGAGAACGCGACCTCGAAGCGCTGCGGCGGGCGCAGGAGATTACCCGGCCGCTCGGCCTGCCGGTGATGATCCACATCGGCCAGACGTTCTCCACCATCCCGCAGATTCTGGCGCTGCTCAAGCCGGGCGACATCGTCACGCACATGTACGCCTTCCCGCCCAACCCGATCTTCGACGGCAAAGGCGGCGTGCTGCCCGAGGTGATCGCCGCGCGGCGCCGCGGCATCCGCTTCGACGTTGGCAACGGACGCATCGGCCACTTCACGTGGGACACGATGGCGGAGGGCGTCAAGGCCGGCTTCCTGCCCGACACGATTTCGTCGGACTGGACCGACGCCGGCCGCGCCGAGCACGTCGTGGACTTCCCCAACGTGCTGTCGAAGCTGCTCATGTTCGGCGTGCCGTTGCCGCAGGTGATCGCGATGGGGACAGTGAATGCCGCGGCGGCATTCCCGGCGTTCAAGGGCTTGGGCACGCTCCGCGTCGGCGCGCCCGCCGACGTTTCGGTGCTGGACCTGCGCGAGGGATCGTTCGAGTTCGTCGACAATGTCGGCGGCAAGCGCACCGGCAGGCAGCGCTTGTTCCCCCGCGCCACGGTCATCGGTGGCAGGCGCGCTTCCTGACGCAGTCGGCTCAGGGCTCAGGGCTCAGGCCCGGAAAAACTTGGTGCCGTCTCAGGCGTACTCTTGGGGGCGACAGACGTTCCATGCCCTGAGCCCTGAGCCCTAAGCCTTACAATCGATCTGCATGTCGAACCTGACCCGCTCGCCGCTATTGCGGACGCTCGCCGAAACCGACCCGGAAATTGCCGCCGCCGTCACCAGCGAACGCCGCCGCCAATCGGAGGGCCTCGAGCTGATCGCGTCCGAGAACTTCGTCAGCGCCGCGATCCTCGAAACCGCGGGCTCGGTGCTCACGAACAAGTACGCGGAGGGCTACCCGGGCAAGCGCTACTACGGCGGCTGCGAGTTCGTCGACGTAGCGGAGTCGCTGGCGATTGCGCGGGCGAAGGCGCTCTTCGGCGCCGACCACGCCAACGTGCAGCCGCACTCCGGCGCCCAGGCGAACATGTCGGTGTACTTCGCCGCGGTGAAACCGGGCGACACCGTGCTCGGTATGAACCTGGCCCACGGCGGCCACCTCACCCACGGCCACCCGCTCAACTTCTCAGGCCAGCTCTACACGATCGTGCCGTACGGGGTGCGCAAGGACACCGAGCAGATTGACTACGACGAGCTCGAACGCCTGGCACACGAGCACAAGCCGAAGATGATCGTCGTCGGGGCGAGCGCTTATCCACGCATCATCGACTTCGCGCGCATTGCCGGGGTGGCCAGGGCCGTGGGTTCCATCGTCATGGTGGACATGGCCCACATCGCCGGCCTCGTCGCCGTGGGCCTCCACCCGAGCCCGATCCCCTACGCGGATTTCGTCACGTCCACGACTCACAAGACGCTGCGCGGCCCGCGCGGCGGTCTCGTCCTGTGCCGCGAGCAGTACGCCAAGGACCTCGACCGCGCGCTCTTTCCCGGCGTGCAGGGGGGGCCGTTGATGCACATCATCGCGGCCAAGGCGGTGTGTTTCAAGGAAGCGCAGGAGCCGTCCTTCGCCGACTATCAGCGGCAGATCGTGGCGAATGCGGCGCGGCTCGCGTCGGCGCTCACCGCGCAGGGCTTCCGGCTGGTGAGCGGCGGAACCGACAACCACCTGATGCTCGTGGACACCTTTTCCAGAGGGGTCACGGGCAAGGCGGCGGAGGCGGCGCTCGGCAAGGCGGGCATCACCGTCAACAAGAACGCGATCCCGTTCGACTGGAACCCGCCGATGGTGGCCAGCGGAATCCGGGTCGGTACGCCGGCGGCCACCACCCGGGGCATGCGCGAGCCGGAGATGGACCTCGTCGCCGGCCTGATCGCGCGCGCGCTCGCATCGCCGGGTGACGACCGGGCGCTCGCCGCCATCCGGAAAGAGGTCGCGGTGCTCTGCGAGAAGTTTCCGTTGTACTGAAAAGACGATGCAGGATCATGGCCTCCAGCCTTCTAGACACCGTCGCGGCCGTCTTCGACGACGGCGGGACGCTCGCCGCCACGCTGCCCGGGTTCGAGCCGCGCGACGGACAGCGCCGGATGGCGGAAGCCGTGGCGTCGGTGCTCGACACCGGCGGCACGCTCCTCGCCGAGGCTGGCACCGGCACGGGCAAGACACTCGCCTATCTCGTACCGGCGATTCTGAGCGGCCAGCGCGTGCTGGTGTCCACCGGCACCAAGAATCTTCAGGAGCAGATCTACTTCAAGGACATCCCGGCGCTGATTGACGCCCTCGGCGTCACGTTCACCGCCACGCTGATGAAAGGGCGGTCGAACTACCTGTGCCTGCAGCGGTTCCAGGCGATCGACGGCACCTACGAATCGCGCGGCATGTTCGACGCCGGCGAGGTCTTCGATCACGGCGCGGCGTCTGAATCGGAGAAGTCGATCTTCCTGCCGGTGATCCGCGACTGGGCGGCGCGCACCGAGACCGGCGATCGAGCTGAGCTGGCCGACCTCCCCGAGGATCTGGCGCTCTGGAGCCACGTCTCGGCCACCGCCGACACCTGCCTCGGCGCGGAATGCCCGCAGTTCACCGACTGCTTCGTGACGCGGATGCGCCAGCGCGCCGGCGAATCCGACGTGGTAATCGTCAACCACCACCTGCTGTGCGCCGATGCGTCGGTGCGCAAGGGCTCGTTCGGCGAGGTGATCCCGTCGTGCACGTCGCTGGTGGTGGACGAGGCGCACCAGCTCGAAGACGTGGCCACGCAGTACTTCGGTCTCGTGTTCAGCAACTACCGCTTCGACGACTTCGTGCGCGACGCGGACCGCAGCCTGACGGCGGCCCGGGCCGCGCTCGAGGCCGAGGCGGGCGACACCGCGTGGGAGCCGCGCCAGATCGAGTCCGCGGCGCGGACGATGACCCGGATGGGCGAACACGGACGCCTCTTCTTTCAGCGCCTCGCCGCCGCGCGCGAGGCCTCGTCACCGGCCGCCGAGTCGCGCGTCCGCTACACCACCGAGACCATCGCCGACTACCTCGAGGACGGCGCGACCCTCGCGGGCGCCATCGAGGGCTTCGAGGCGGCCATCGCGCTGATGCTGCACGGCCTCGACTCCTCTCCCATCGCTCCGGCGGACGGGTCGAGCGAGACGCTGCAGACGATCCAGCGGCGGGCGGGCGAGCTGCATCGCGACCTCCGGCAGTTGCTGCGCGGCGACGATCCCGACCTCGTCTACTTCCTCGAAACCCGCGGCCGTGGCATTTTCCTGCGCGCCGCGCCGGTGGACGTCTCGCGCCTGGTGCGCGAAGCGCTCTTCGATCGCTTCCGCTCGGTGATCCTGACTTCGGCGACGCTCGCCGTGGACGGTGCGTTCGGCTACGTCAAGGGCCGGCTCGGACTGCGCGAAGCCGACGAGATCCGCGTGCCGGGCGAGTTCGACTACGCCTCGCAAGCGCTGCTCTACCTGCCGCGGCGGATGCCTCCGCCCAAGTCGCCGGGATTCGCGGCGGCGGTGGCGGTGGAGGCGATCGACATCCTGCGGCGCACGCGCGGGCGGGCGTTCGTGCTCTTCACCAGCTACGCGGTCCTGCGGGCGGTCCAGCGGGAGCTCGAGGTGACGCTGCCCTACCCCGTGCTGGTGCAGGGGCAGGCGCCCCGGTCGGCGCTGCTGCAGATGTTCCGGTCCACGCCGAATGCCGTACTGCTGGCGACGTCCAGCTTCTGGCAGGGCGTGGACGTCGTGGGCGAGGCGTTGAGCTGCGTGATCATCGACAAGCTGCCCTTTGCGTCGCCGGGCGACCCGGTGACGGCTGCCCGGATCGACACGATCAACGCCAAAGGCGGAGATGCGTTCGGCGACTACCAGGTGCCGCTCGCGATCCTGGCGTTGCAGCAGGGGCTGGGGCGGCTCATCCGTCACCGCAGCGACCGCGGCGTGCTGGCGATCCTGGATCCGCGGCTCCGGACGACCGGATATGGGCGGCGATTCCTGTCGGCGCTCCCCGCCGCGCCGGTCACCCACGACCTCGATGCCATCAGCCGTTTCTTCAGGTAAGCTTTCATCAGCGGCCGGCCGTAAAACAGACCGGAGCCCTCGGGAGTGGTGTCGCCAGCGGCGCCCCCCGGTGACGTCACGAAGAATTTGCGGGAGGCTGAAATACATGCGGACCCATCTGTTCCGCGGCGCGTGTGCGGTTGCGGTGGTGCTGACTCTGGCGGCGTCGGCGTTTGCTCAGAGCGTCGTCCGGGGCAAGGTGCAGGACGCGCAAGGCAAGCCGGTCGACGGCGCGACGATCGTCTTCGAGGCCGAGGGCACCAACCGGAAGATGCAGACCAAGACCGACAACAAGGGGGAGTTCCTCCAGGTCGGTCTGCAGTCGGGCGGCTACCAGGTGACGGCGTC
>DATMDI010000589.1:0-2996 GCA_035557875.1 Vicinamibacterales bacterium | reverse complement strand
GCTCGCGCAGGCGGAGGCCGCAGGGTAGGCCCGGTCCCGCCGGCGCGCGCCGGCGTCGAAGTCCCGGCGTGATATCGGTTCTCGTATGCTCTCGCCCACCGCGACGGAGGAGCACCCCGGCACCGATGATCCGTACGACGCCGTTCCACGACCGGACCAGCGCGCTCAACGAGACCGGCCTGTGGCAGCACTGGTCCGGCCACGTGGTCGTCACGCGCTACCAGGCGTCGGACAAGTTCGAGTACTTCGCCGTCCGCAACAGCGTGGGCATCTTCGACACCTCGCCGCTGTACAAGTACCGCATCGCAGGGCGGGACGCGGAGCGATTCCTGTCGGGCATGCTGGCGCGTGACATCCGCCGCTGCCCGCCTGGGAATGCCCATTACACGACGTGGCTCGACGACCGCGGATTCGTCCTGGAAGACGGCGTCATCCAGCACCGCGGATCCGATGAGTTCCTGCTGACGTCGGCAGAGCCGAACTTCGCGTGGTTCGCCGACCGAGTCGGCCGGCTGGCCGTCACGGTCGAGGAGGTCAGCCTGGACATCGGAACGCTGGCGGTGCAGGGCCCACGTTCGCGCGACCTGCTGGCGCGCCTCGTTCCATCGGTGGGCCACCTGCCCTTCTTCGGCATCACCACCGGCACGATCGGCGGGCGGTCCGTCACCGTGAGCCGCACGGGCTACACCGGCGACCTCGGGTACGAGATCTGGGTCGATGCGCCGGACGCGGTCACCGTGTGGGATACCGTGTGGGAGGCGGCCGAAGGACACGGCATGCTGCCGTACGGCATGGGCGCGCTGTACATGCTGCGCATCGAGGCCGGGCTGCTTCTCCTGGGCGCCGACTTCGACTCGAGCCGGTTCGTCTTCAATGACGCCCATCGGTCCACGCCGCTCGAGCTGGGCTGGGCGTGGATGTTCAAGGGCCTGGAGGAGGACGACCGCCCATTCATCGGCCGGCGGGCACTCGAGCGCGAGCGCGCGGAGAAGACGTCGCGCTGGCGGATGGTCGGACTGGTCGTGGACTGGCAGGACTACGACCGCGCGTACAGCGAGGCCGGCCTGATCCCTCCCAAGGACCACCGGCCCGTCCACGAGGACTGGATGGTCTACGACGCGGATCGCACACGCGTCGGGTACGCGACCAGCATCATGTACTCGCCGGTGCTGCAGCAGCACATCGCGCTGGCGCGCGTGCGACCCGACCTGGCCAAGCCCGGCAGCCGCGTCTTCCTGGAGTTCACCGTGGACCACCACTACGAGCAGGTGGCGGCGCACGTCGCGCGGCTGCCCCTCTACAACCCGGAGCGAAAGACCGCCTGATGAACACGGACCGATACGACGCGATCGTCGTCGGCGGCGGACACAACGGACTGGTCAACGGCGCCTACCTGGCCAAGGCCGGCCTGCGGACGCTGATCCTGGAGCGCCGGCACCTGGTCGGCGGCGCCGCCATCACGGAGGAGCTGCGTCCCGGCTTCCAGTTCACGACCTTCAGCTACGCGCTCTCGCTGCTCCGGCCCCAGATCATCCAGGAGCTGGAGCTGACCAAGCACGGGTTCCTGCCGCTGCTCATGGCCACGCGCTTCGCACCGGGCGAGGACGGCGAGTACCTCCTCTTCAACCGCGACCACGACGAGACCCTGCGCGAGATCGCCCGCATCTCTCCCCATGACGCCGACGGCTACGAGCAGTACAGCCATGACCTCGATCGCGTGTGCCAGGCAATCAAGCCGCTGCTCGACACCCTGCCGCCGGACCTCTTCAGCGACGATCCGGAGGAACTGGTCGCTCTGGCGGCACTCGGCTCGCGGATGCGCGGCCTGGACAAGCGCACGCTCCACAACGCGGTGCGCCTGCTCACCGGCAGCGCCGCCGACTTCCTCGACGATTACTTCGAGTCGACCCTGCTCAAGGGCTACCTGGCCTCGTCGTCGATCATCGGCTCGAAGGTGGGGCCGCGCTCTCAGGGCTCGGGCCTCGTGCTGCTCTTCCACTCCCTGGGTGAGCACGATGGCGAGTTCGGCGCGTGGGCCTTCCACAAGGGCGGCAACGGCGGCTTCACCCAGGTGCTGGCGCGCGCCGCGGAGTCATTCGGCGCCGAGATCCGGACCGAGGCGCCCGTCGAGCGCGTCCTCACCCGCGACGGCGAGGCGACCGGCGTCGCGCTGGCCGACGGTTCCGAGATCGCCGCCGACGTGGTGGTCAGTGCGCTCGACCCGCGGCGGACCTTCCTCGAGATGCTCGATCCGCGAGAGCTGCCCGACGACCTGGTCGAGGACATCCGCCGTCTCAAGTTCCAGGGCGTGAGCTCCAAGGTGAACTTCGCCCTCGACTCGCTGCCCTCCCATCCGGAGCTTGGCGCGCGGCCCGACCTGTACCGCGGCTTCATGAACATCGGTCCGTCGATCGACTACCTGGAACATGCCTTCGACGACGCGAAATACGGGTGGTACAGCGATCAGCCCTACATCGACTGCGCCATCCAGTCGACCATCGATCCCGACATGGCGCCGGCCGGCAAGCACGTGCTCTCCTGCTTCGTGCAGTACACGCCGTACCAGCTGCGCGAGAGCGACTGGGACGCGCAGCGTGAGGCCATGGCGGATCGGGCGCAGGCCGCGCTCGAGCGCTTCTTCCCCGGCTTCGGTGACCTCGTTTTGCAGCGCGAGGTGCAGACGCCGCTCGACATCGAGCGCACGGTAGGGCTGTCAGAGGGAAACATCTTCGCCGGCGAGCTCCTTGCGCCGCAGATGTTCTTCTTCCGCCCCGCGCCGGGCTGGTCGCAGTACCGAACCCCGATCGAGGGCTATTACCAGTGCGGCTCCGGGACGCACCCGGGAGGGTGTGTGATGGGGGCGCCGGGTCGCCTCGCCGCCGGTCAGATCCTCAGCGATCGGCGGCGCGCCGCAGGCGACTGAGCGAACCTCGGACGATCGCGACGTACAACCGAAGTTTCAGGAGACCCACACGCCGCCGTAGCGGGCGCGCAAG
>DATMDI010000588.1:0-3443 GCA_035557875.1 Vicinamibacterales bacterium | reverse complement strand
GGGCGTCGGCCAGGAGCGCCGTCCACGTGCGCAGGCTGGCTGCGTAGTCCGACAGGTGCACGTCCTCCGTGTCGGCCACCGCCTGGGCGAACAGAGGATTGTGCGGATGCCGCAGGTGCAGGCCGCGCGCCAGCCCCAGCGCCCGCTCGGTGTCCTTTTCGTACCAGAGATACACCGTGTGCAGCTGGTAGTCGGCCTCGCTCCGCAGCAGCTGGCCGCCGCTGCGCGCCCGCAGCATCTCCCGCAACCCTGCCTCGCGGTCGCCGCCGGGAAGCAGCAGCATCCAGCGCAGCATCTTGGCGGCCACGGGGGCCACGTCGGCGTAGTAGTGGTAGAGCCCGATGCCGAAGTGCGCGTCCTGGAGGTCGCGATCGAGCGCCAGGGCGCGCTCGAGGACGTCCTTGATGCGCTTGCCGTCGCGGGCGGCGGCGAGGCGCTCGCCGCGCAGGGCGCGCCACTGCACGCGCACTCCGTAGGCCGCGCCGGCGTAGAACCAGGCCTCGGCGCGGGTGGGCTCCTGCGTCGTCCACGACTCGGTCTCGCTCACCACTTGATCGAGCCGCGCCGTGAACCCGGCATCGTGGCTGCGGTCGAGCGTGTCGGCCTGCAACTGCCACCACCGCGAGACGAGGTCGAGCACGCGGCACGCATGGGGCGAGGCTTCGCCCGCACGCGCCACATCCCGCGCGAGCCAGCCCCGCCCGCAGGCGTCGTCGAGGCGGGCCGTGGCGGCGGTGAAATCGGCGTCGAAGATGGCGTCGTAGGCGCGTGCCAGCGCGGCGGCGTTGGTGAGCCCGGAACCAGTGGCGGGTGTGACCGGTGCGAATGCGAGGAGTGTGGCGGCGACAGTAACGCCCCGTCGAAGGCGGTGCAGCGTAGACAGGGTGACGCAAATCGCCATGCGAAGCCGGGCGAGTTACGTCACGCTGGTGCGCAGGCGCTGTTTTTCGGCGTGGCGCTCGATGGCGAGCGCGATCAGCCGGTCGAGGAGCGCCGGATAGGACAGCCCGCTCGCTTCCCACATCTTGGGATACATCGAGATCGTGGTGAACCCCGGAATGGTGTTCACCTCGTTGAGGAACACGGCCCCGCTCTGCCGGCCAAGGAAGAAGTCCACGCGCGCCATCCCGGCGAGCTCGAGCGCCTTGAACGCCTGGACACTCAGGCGGCGGACCACCGCGGCGGTCTCGGGCGCGATGTCCGCCGGGATCTGCCACGACGCCCCGTTGGGGTCGAGGTACTTCGCGGCATACGAATAGAAGCCGTCGGCGTGCGTGACGATGATCTCGCCAGGGACCGAGGCCTCGGGGTCGTCGTTGCCCAGGACCGCGCATTCGATCTCGCGCGCGTCCGGCACCCCGGCCTCGACGACCACTTTGCGATCGAACTCGAAGGCGAGCCGCATGGCGCCGGCCAGCGACTCGTCCGAGATGGCCTTGGAGATCCCGACGCTCGACCCCAGGTTGGCCGGCTTCACGAACACCGGATAGCGCAGGTCGCGGGCGACGGCACCGGTGATGTCGGCGGGCGCGCGCTCCCAGTCGCGGCGCAGCACGGTGAGGTGGGGCACGATCGGCAGACTGTCGGCGGCAAACAGTGCCTTCATGACCGCCTTGTCCATGCCTACGGCCGACCCCAGCACGCCGGCCCCGACGTACGGCACGTTGGCCAGTTCGAGCAGGCCCTGCACGGTGCCGTCCTCGCCGTAAGGACCGTGGAGCACCGGAAACACGACGTCCACGCGGGAGTCCTCGAGCGCGGCCGACGGATCCACCGGCACGAGCGCCTCGGGCGCCGCCTGCTTGTGCACGTCGGCAGCCGACAGCGCCTTGGGCGCCGCCGTGCCCAGCGCCCAGCGGCCGTCCTTGGCGATCTTGATGGGGACGGCGTCGTAGCGGGCCGGGTCGAGGTGCTTGAAGATTGCCGCGGCCGAGGCGATCGACACCTCGTGTTCGCCGGAGCGGCCGCCGAAGATGACGCCGACGCGCAGCTTCGCCACTGAAGTACTAATAATACCGGTGTCTCCCTTCGAATTCAGTCTGCGCGCCGCCGACGGCGCTGCGCGCCTCGGCACGCTCACCACGCCGCACGGCACGGTCGAGACGCCGGCTTTCATGCCCGTCGGTACGCAGGGCAGCGTGAAGGCCACGCTGCACCGCGACCTCGAAGGGATCGGCGCCGCGATCATCCTCGGCAACACCTACCATCTGTTTCTGCGGCCGGGGGACCAGCGGATCGCGGCGTTGGGCGGCCTGCACGCGTTCATCGGCTGGGACCGGCCCATCCTCACCGACAGCGGCGGCTATCAGGTCTTCAGTCTCGCCGAGCGGCGGGTGATTCGCGAGGAGGGCGCCGAGTTCCAGTCGCATCTCGATGGCTCGCGTCATCTGCTCACCCCGGAACGGGCCACCGACATTCAGGCCAGGCTCGGCTCGGACATCCAGATGGTGTTCGACGAATGCCTCGCCTACCCGGCGACGCACGAGGACGCCGCGCGGTCGATGGAGCGGTCGGTCCGCTGGGCCGCCCGGTGCCGCGCGCGGCTCGAGGTACTGCGGAGCGGGCCGCCGCCGGACGTGAGGGTGACCAACGCCGGGCAGGCGCAATTCGGCATCGTCCAGGGCGGAGTGTTCCAGGACCTTCGTGACGCCAGCGCCGACGCCACCGTCGCCGTCGGCTTCGAGGGCTACGCTATCGGCGGGTTGAGCGTCGGCGAGCCGATCGACGTGATGTACTCGGTCGTCGAGGCCACGGCCTCCCGGCTGCCGGCCGCCCAGCCGCGGTACCTGATGGGGGCCGGCACGCCTCGGGACCTGGTGGAATGCGTGGCCCGGGGCATCGACATGTTCGACTGCGTCATGCCGACCCGCCACGCCCGGAACGGACAGCTCTTCACCAGTCAGGGACGTCTGAACATCAAGAATGCCCGCTTCGCCGACGATCTGTCCCCGCTCGATCCGGAGTGCGGCTGCTACACCTGCGCACGCCATTCCAGGGCCTATCTTCGCCATCTCTACGTGGCCGGCGAGATGAGCGCCGCTGCCCTTAACACGTTGCATAACCTGACCTTCTACCTTGACACCATGCGGAGGATCAGAGACGCTATAGCGTTTCGGAGCTTCGAAACCTTCAGGCAGGGGTTCGTACGGTCGCTCTCCCGTCTGGCACTCGATTCATGAATCTTTCCGCAATGGGTGAGTGGATGCAGGATGCGGCGTTCCCGTTCCTGGTGGCCATGGGCGCGCCCCCGAACGGGGCGCCGGCGTGGGTGTCGTTCATTCCGTTCGCGCTCGTCCTCGGCATCTTCTATTTCGTCATCCTGCTGCCGATGAAACGCAAGCAGCAGAAGGTGGACTCATTCCTTTCGTCGCTGAAGGTGGGCGACCGCGTCGTCACCTCCGGCGGCATCTTCGGCAGCATCACCGGCATCACCGAGCAGGCCG
>DATMDI010000587.1:0-11141 GCA_035557875.1 Vicinamibacterales bacterium | reverse complement strand
CGCACCGGGCGGACCTGGCCAAGATGCTGGTGCATCACCGCACGCGCCGTCAGGGCCTCGGCGCCGCACTCGTGCGCGCCGCCGAGGGCGTGGCGCTCGACTGCGGGCGCACGCTGCTGGTGCTCGACACCGTGACCGGCGGCGACGCCGAGCGCCTCTACGCACGCCTCGGCTGGCAGCGGGTCGGCGAGATTCCGCGCTACGCGCTCTTTCCGCGTGGCGGAGACTGCTCGACGACGTACTTCTATCGGGATCTCAGTGGCCGCTGATGTAGGGGCCGGGCCATGTAGAGGGCGGTCTTCAGACCGCCCTCTTGGCCGGCTGAAGCCGGCCCCCACGAAAGCCACCCTTACGAAGGCCGGCCCATACGAGCCCCGCCCTACGTGCCGGGCAGGCGGGCCGACACTGGCGCCGGGCTGGACTTCAGTCCCGCCGACGCGAGCAGCTCCTGCAGCTCGGGATACTTCTCGATCAGGGCCGGCGGGTACTCGCCCTCGATCGGCTCGCCGAGCTGTGCCTTCAGCATCAGCGCATTGACCACCGACTTCGACGAGTAGTGGTTGTTCGCATACAGGTACGACTTCTTCACCAGCGTCCGCGCCGCCCCCGCCACATCCGCGAACTCGCGCAGCTCGGCATTCGAATACAGGTAGTTGTAGCGATCCTCCGACTTGTCGTGCGCCCACCACTGCGCGGCGTTCCGGCCGTGCAGCCGCATGTAGTAGAAGCCCTTCACGTTGGGCAGGTAGTTCTGCCGGATCGACAGCCGGAACTTGGGCTCGTCGATCTGCACGAACGCCGAGCCGAAGGCGTTGAGCAGCGACAGCGTGTCGCCGAGCGCGTCGCTCCAGCTTTTGTGGCGCAGCTCTACCGCGACCGGGTAGTCGTGAAAGGCGCGCAGGAGCGTGGCGAGGTACTCCCGCGACGCCGGCGCGTCCTTGAAGCTGGGTGGGAACTGCGCCAGCAGCGCCCCGAGACGCCCGCTCGCCGCCAGCGGCTCGATGCCGGCACGGAAATCGTCGACATCGCTGTGCGTCACTTCGGCGAGCGCGTCGAGCAGCGGCCCGTCACCGCCGGGGGCGGTCTTCAGCGCGGCCTCGCGGAACATTCTGGGGTGGGTTAACTTCTGGTACAGCTTGAGCGAGAACTCGAACCCGGCTGGCGTGCGCGACGCCCATTGGCGCGCCACCTCGGCCCGGGGCATGCCGTAGAACGTCGAATTCACCTCGACCGTGTCGAAGTGCTCCGCGTAGAACCGCAGCTCGTCGAAGTCCTTCGTGCCGTCGCGCTTCGACCGCGTGGCGGGATAGAACAGGCCGTTCCAGGTGCCTTTTCCCGACGGATAGCTCCACCCGGACGTGCCGATGCGCAGGGTCATGGGCAGGGTCGCTCTTCTCTCAGATAATAGAAAGAAACGGGCTCCAAGGCCTAAGGTCCAAGGCCCAAGGCCAACAAGGTTCAGATTGGTCACGATCAACGAGATCTTCTATTCGGTCCAGGGCGAGTCGAGCTACGCCGGGCAGCGGTGCGTCTTCGTCCGGCTCACCGCCTGCGATCTGCGCTGTTCGTGGTGTGACACGCCGTACGCGTTCCACGAAGGGTCGAAGCGGCCGCTCGAGGCCGTGCTCGGCGAGGTCGACCGCTACGACTGCCCGCTCGTGGAGGTCACGGGCGGGGAGCCGCTGCTGCAGGAGGCCGTGTATCCGCTCATGGACGCGCTGCTCGCGCGGGGCAAGACCGTGCTGCTCGAAACCGGCGGCCACCGCAGCACCGCGCGTGTGCCGGCGCCAGTGGTCACCATTCTCGACGTCAAATGTCCCGGCAGCGGCGAGGCCAACAAGATGGACTGGTCCAACCTCGACCGCCTGCGCACGCACGACGAGGTGAAGTTCGTCATCAAGGACCGCGCCGACTACGAGTACGCGCGCAGCGTCGTCCGCGAACGCGATCTGGCCGCCCGTGCTGCCGCCGTCCATTTCTCCCCGGTGCACGGCGAGATGGACCTGCGCACGCTCTCGGAGTGGGTGCTGGCCGACCGGCTGCCGGTGCGGGTGCAGGTGCAGCTGCACAAGTACATCTGGCACCCGACCACCCGCGGTGTCTGACGCGATCGTTCTGCTGAGCGGCGGGCTCGACTCGTATACGGCGGCGGCGATCGCCAGGGCCGAGGGGTTCGGCCTGCACGCGCTGACGGTGTCGTACGGCCAGCGGCATGTACGCGAGGTCGAGGCCGCGCGCGCCGTCGCGCAGTCGCTGGGCGTGGCCCGTCACGTCGAGATCGCGGTGGACCTGTCCACCTTCGGCGGGTCGTCGCTCACGAGCGCGGAGCCGGTGCCGAAGGACCGGCCGATCGATCCGTCCGAGATTCCCTCCACCTATGTGCCGGCGCGCAACACGGTGTTCCTGTCGCTGGCCCTCGGATGGGCCGAAGTGCTCGACGCGCGCGACATCGTCATCGGCGTCAACGCGCTCGACTACTCGGGGTATCCCGATTGCCGGCCGGAATTCATCGCCGCGTTCGAGCATCTCGCCTCGCTGGCTACGGCCAAGGGTGTCGGCGGCGCGCGGTTCCGCGTCCACGCGCCGCTCATCGCCCTCACCAAGGCGCAGATCATCGCCCGCGGGCTGGAGCTCGGCCTCGACTATGGGTTGACCCACAGCTGTTACGATCCGCATGCGGACGGGGCGCCCTGCGGCCGGTGCGACAGCTGCGTGCTGCGGGCCGCCGGCTTCGCGCAGGCGGGCGTGCCCGACCCTCTCGTCACCCGGTTCCACCGGTCATGACGCAGCGCCTCTATTACACCGACGCCTACTGCCGGAGCTTCGATGCCGTGGTCGTCCGCGCGCTCGATCACAGCGGCCACCCGGCCGCAGTCCTCGACCGCAGCGCCTTCTATCCGACTTCGGGTGGACAGCCGTTCGACGTCGGCGTGCTGGGCGGCGCCACGGTGGTCGACGTCATCGACGCCGACGGTGAGGTCGTGCACGTGCTCTCGGCGCCGCTGGCGGCGGGTGCCGTCGTCCACGGCGAGATCGACTGGGTCCGGCGCTTCGATCACATGCAGCAGCACACCGGCCAGCATGTGCTGTCCGCCGCCCTGGTCCGCGCCTGCGCCGCGCCGACGGTCAGCTTCCACCTGGGCAGCGAGACGTCCACAATCGATCTGGCCGTGACCCTCGAAACGGCGGATGTCGAGCGCGCCGTGGACGAGGCCAATCAGGTCGTGTGGGACGACCGCGAGGTGGCGGTTCGGTTCGCGTCCGCAGTCGAAGCCAAAGCGCTGCCGCTGCGGAAGGAGTCGGCCCGCGAGGGCGAGCTGCGGCTGGTCGAGGTGCCCGGGTTCGATCTCTCGGCCTGCGGCGGCACGCATGTCGCGCGCACCGGCGTCATCGGCCTGATCGCGGTGACCGGTGTCGAGAAATTCAAAGGCGGCGTGCGCGTCACGTTCGTGTGCGGCGGCCGGGCGCTGCGCTCTCTGCGGCAGCTGCGCGACGCCGTCGCGGGGGCGGTGCGGTTGCTGTCGGTGCTGCCACACGAGCTGCCCGCCGCGGTGGACAAGCTTCAGGCTGAAAGCAAGGGGCTGCGCAAGACGATCGCGGGCCTGCAAGCCGCGCTCGCCGTCCACGAGGCGGACCGTCTGTTGGCGGCGGTCGCTCCAGACGCCGCAGGGCGCCGGCTGATCGCCGAGGTCTACGAGGGTTGGGACGCCAGCGGCCTCAAGACGATCGCCTCGTCGCTGGTGGCGCGCGACCCGGTGGCGGTGGTGCTGGTGGCCAGCGGCCCGCAGCCGCTCGTCGTCGTCGCCTGTGCCCCGTCGCTGGAGCTCGACGCCAGCGCCGTGCTGCGCCGAATCACCGAGCGGTTCGGCGGCCGCGGCGGGGGCCGGCCCGACCTCGCGCAGGCTGGGGGGCTCACCGGCAACGCCGTCGAGATCGCGGCGTTCGCCCGCGACGCGCTCGGCGGGTCGTGAACGTCCGCGCGACGCGCCGCATGTGATTAGATCGCGCGTCATGCCTGTGCAGATCCGGAGGGGCGAGGCGGCGGTTCGCGTCAGGGCCGCGTGACGACGGTTCCAGGCTCGTTGCCGGGCGCGCCGCCGACACACCTTCCGGACGAGCGGCCCGCGCCGCCCGACGTCCCCACGGTCGGCCTGGCCTCGGCGACCACGCTCAACATGCTGAGCATGATCGGGGCTGGGCCGTTCCTCACCATTCCGCTCATCATCCAGTCGATGCACGGACCGCAATCGCTGGTCGCATGGGTGGTCGGCGCGGCAGTCGCGATGGCCGACGGACTGGTGTGGGCCGAGCTCGGCGCCGCGCTGCCGTGGTCGGGCGGCGGGTACCAGTACCTGCTCGAAGCCTACGGGCCGAAGCGCCTTGGCCGTCTCATGAGCTTTCTCTTCCTCTGGCAGACCATGGTCGCGTTCCCGCTCACCATGGCCTCGGGCGCCGTGGGCTTTGCGTTCTATGCCAGCTATCTCGTGCCCTCGCTCGGACCGTGGCAGCGGAAGCTTCTCGCCGCGGCCGTCTGTCTTCTCTCGGCCGCGCTCGTGTACCGCCGCATCGACCGCGTCGGACGATGGGGCACCGTGTTCGGGGCCGTCGTGCTCGTAGCGGTTGGCTGGGTCATCGCCACCGGCCTCGTCTTCGGGCGGAGCGAGGGGCTGACGGTGCCATCGGGCGCGTGGACCTGGTCCGCCCCGTTCTGGGCCGGACTCGGCACGGCGACGCTGTACTCGGTCTACGACTACCTCGGCTACAACAACATCTGCAGCTACGCCGGTGAGGTCGCTCGCCCCGCCGCCACCATTCCGCGCTCGATCGTGATCTCCGTGCTGCTCGTCGCCGGCCTCTATTTGGCCATGAACGTGAGCATCATCAGCGCCATGCCGTGGCAGGACGCGGCGGCCTCGCAGTTCGTGGTCAGCGAGTACATCGCCCGCCTGCAGGGGAGCGGCGCGGCCACGATCATGACGCTGCTCATCCTCGTCACGATCTTCGCCGCGCTCTTCGCCGCGATGTGCGCGACGGCGCGGATTCCCTACGCGGCGGCGGCCGACGGCCGTTTCTTCAGCGTCTTCGCGCGGCTCCACCCGTCGGGCCGCTTTCCCTCGTTCTCGGTCGCATTCGTTGGCGTGGCCTCGGCGCTCGCCTGCCTGCTCGAGCTCGACGCCCTCATCACCGCGCTGGTGGTGATCTACGTGGTCATCGGGGCGCTCCCCATCATCGGCGCGGTGACGGCGCTGCGGCGGCTGCGCCCCGACATCGCCCGGCCCTTCTCGTCGCGCGTCTATCCGCTGCCCAGCGTCGTGGCCGCGGCCGGGTGGATTGCCATTCTCCTCACCAGCGGTGCGGCCTATATCGCGGCCGGGTTCACGCTGCTGGCTGCCGGCATCGCGGCGTATCTCTGGCGGGCCCGGCGGGTCGGGGAGTGGCCGTTCGCGTTTGCTGCGGACGGCCAAATGCCGAACCGGCGTTAAGCCGGTTTGCGAGATGCTGTCGCGCGGTCCGCGTTCTGTGCGGACCGCGCCTTCAGCGGCGAGTGAAGTCGGCCAGCCGCACGGCCATCCGGTCGATCGCCTGGGTGGCCTCCACTCCGCCGCCTTCGTAGTTGTTGACGATGATCACGACGGCAAGCTGCTCGCCGTCCCGCGTTTTCACGTAGCCAGCCAGGCTGCGCACGTTGCTCATGGTGCCGGTCTTGGCGCGCAGGTTGTTCGCGGCTCTGGTCCCCTTCATCCGCGCGGCGAGCGAGCCGTCCACGCCGGCGATCGGTAGCGCCGACACCAGGGGCGACGCCGGTGTGGCGGCGTGCTCGCGCTTCAGCAGCACCGCCAGCGCCTGTGGCGTGATGAGGTCGTGGCGCGACAGCCCCGAGCCGTCCACGATCTGCTCGGAGTCGGCCGCGAGGCCCCACGCCGTCAACCGCCGGCGCAGGCCGTCGAGCGCCGCGTCGTTGGTCAGCGGCCCTCCCGGCGCCGCGTTGAGCCGCAGCACTGCTTCGCCGTAGAGGTTGATGCTTTCTTTGAGCATCGGCTTGACGATCTCGGCGAGCGGGCGCGAGCGGTGCGTGTAGACCACCGCGCCGGACGTGCGATCGGGCGGCGGCTGCACGTCGTCCACGTCGGCCGCCCGTCCCGTCACTTCGATGCCGCCGCGAATCAGTCGATTGCGAAAGAGGTTGGCGAACCACTGCGTCGGGTTGCCGGCCGACACCGACAGCTTCACCGCGGCCTCGTTCGGCCGCATGAAGCCGGCGATGGTGAGCGCCGCCTCACCCGGGCGCTGCTCGGACCACACGAACGACGTCTGAGCGGCGGTCGTGGTACGGTTCAGAAGTGGCCGATCCTGTCCGTCGGTGTCCACGGTCAGCGTCGCCGGTGCCCCCTCGCGCGGGCCTGGCGCGACGGTTACCGTCATGCGGTTCTCTGCGGCGTTGAGCGCGCCGAAGAGCGCGCCAGACACGTAGCCGACGTCTTCCCAGGCCCACGCTCGCGCCGGCCGCGGTTCCTCGATCCCGTCATCGTCGCCGATGATCCGCCCCTCGACGCGACGGAGGCCTTTGGCTTTGAGCGCGTCCACCCACACTTGGAGGCTGTCGCCGGCGCGCCCGTCAGGGGTGGGGTCGCCGGAGCCGGTCACAATCAGATCGCCGGTGAGCACGCCGTCGACGATGGGCCCCGAGGCCCGCACCTGAGTGGCATAGGTGTAGTCCCAGCCCACCGCGTCGGCAGCCGAGACCGCGCTGACGATCTTCGCGACCGAGGCCGGGATGAGGAGCGTTTCCGGGTTGAGCTCGACCAGGCGCTCGTCACGATCCAGCGAGTGGACGACGATGCCCCAGACCGCGCGGGTGACACCTGGCGCCGTGGTTTCGGCCTGGACGTCGAGGCGGAGCTGGGCGACCGCGGCCTCGGGCGCCGGCGCGCGCGCCGCCGGGCGCGCCGGGGCAGGCGGTCCCTGTGCCGACAGCAGCACCACCGCGCAGCCGCTCAACGCGCAGAGCCACCCGGCCCGCATCAACTAGATGCTACTTCAGTGCGTCGAGCGCTTTGATCGCTTCATCGAGCGATGCCGCGTCGAGTTTGGCCGAGCCCGGCTCGTCGCTGCGGCTCGCGTAGACGTCGGCGCCGGCCCGTCCGAACGTGACCGTGTCGGAGCCCTTTTCGAAGACCGCTTTCACGGCGAGCACGGGCGTCTTCAGCGACGGGTGGGGTGCGGAGTCGAACGACAGTGCTCGCAGGCCCGACACCTGGGCCAGCAGCCCCTCGATCTTCGTTGCGTCGAGCGTCTTGCCGCCGGCAGCCTTCCAGACGTCCTTGCCGTCCTTCTCCTTGGTGCGGTCGAACGCCTGCGTCTCGGCGCCGCGGGTGAACTCGACGTGGGTGGCGGTGAAGGAGCGGAAGTCGAAGAGGTCCTTGCGGCGGAATTCGCCCACGTCCTTCACCACGTCGCTCCGTAGTGTCGGGGCCACCGTGAAGATCACCGGACGGTTGGTGTCCTTGGCGAACACCACGGCGTTCTCGGTCTTGCCCAGCAGCAGCGTGGCGCTCGAGCTGCCGGACTTGATCGTCATCGTCGCGGTCGGGGTGTCGAGGCCGTACCGCGACGGCGGTGCATTCTGGTCCTCGGCCAGCGCCTGCATCTGCCCCGATGCCAGGCGCTCGATCGCTCCCTCGACCACCGCGTAGTCGGCACGGGCCGCGATCGGCTTCACGAGCGACCAGTTGTCGCCCGACTTCGCCAGCACGATTTCGGCCGGCCCTGCTTTCAATTCGAGGCCGTCGGCCTTCTGCCGGTCGACCTTGAGCACCGCTTTGTCGCGGAGCGCGAACGTGGACTTGTTGAAGGTGGAGTCGATGTACGACTGCACCAGGAACACGCGCGGCGAGCCGGGCAGCTTGGCGTAGAGGTTCTCACCGACCGGCGTTTTCTCGCCGATCAGAATCCGTTGCTCGGCGGACTGGCCCTTCACCTTGAACGCCACCTCGATACGGGCGGGGTCGAGACCGAACGGCTTGAGATCCGCGGGCTTTTCGTCCACCACCTGGTCGTACTCGAGCGACGAGAGGCTGCCGGTGATGCTCGACACTTCCCCGGCGTCGGCGTCAGCCCGCACCGGTTCCACGATGGCCCACCCGCCTTCGGCCTTGGCAAGCCGGGTGGTCTCGCCGCCCGCGACGATGCGCAGCTCCTCGATGGCATCGGCTTCGACCGACGCGAACGCCTTCTGCGGCGCGTTTTCCGGCGGCGCCGGTTCCCGAGTGTCGAGGTAGTAGATGTAGCCGACGAGCCCGCCCAGGACGGCGACGAGGGCGACCGTCGAAACCAGCCGCTGCATGGGTTAGCGCCTCCGCCACCAGGCGTAGAAGCCGCCGCCGAACACCGCGATCGGCACGATGAGCACCGAGAACACCAGCACCATCACCATCTGGCGGTTGTCCATGGCGAGCCGCCGCTCGGCCGGGTCGCGCGGGCGGATGGAGATCATGTTCTCCTGCTGCGCCAGCCAGTTCACGGTGTTCATGAACAGGTTGACGTTGCCCGGCACGCCGGCCAGCTGGTTGGTGACGAACTCCGAGTCGCCGATCGCCGCGATGCGGGTTTCCGGCGGCGCCGGTTTCGCGGTGTCGCCGGTTGCCGCCGCAGGCGTGGGGACCGGTTCGGCCGCCTTCACCGGGACGGCCACCGCGGCGCCAATCGTCACCGGACCGAGGATGTCGCCGGTCGACTCGTCAGGAGGCGTCAGCGCGTTGGGATCGAACTTCGCCAGGTCGGTCTCGGCCCAGCTGTTGGCCCCCGTCTGCACGAACGGCTGCGCGGCGTGACCGTCGCGCCCCGCGCCCTCGGGCTGAACGGCGCGCACCAGCGAGAACACGGTCAGCAGGCGGAAGCGGTCGGTGATCGGGTGCGTCGGGTATGGCACCGCCGCGGCGGGCGTGAACGGATCGTTGGTGCTGCCGCTCAGGATGACCGACGACGTGGCCTTGATGCCCCACTTGGCGAGCAGTCCGACGAGCCGCGGCGTCGGGTCGGCGGCCTTGAGATCCGAGGGCGGATCGATCAGCACCAGGAGCTTCCCCCCCTTGTCGAGATAGGCCTCGAGCAGCGGCAGCTCGCGCTCGAGCAGGTCGTTGCGCGGGCCGGCCACGACGAGCACGGTGGCGTCGTTCGGGATGGCGTTGGCCTGCGCCAGCACCAGGGTATCGAACTCGTAGTTGTCGCGACCCAGCGCCTCGGTAATCGAGTTGAGCCCCTGTTCGTCGGCCGGGCCCTTGATATCCCGCTCGCCGTGGCCGGCAAGGAAATAGACCTTGTGCTTCGCGGGGTTCACCGTCTTGATGAACGCGGTGGTGATGTCGCGCTCTTCGTCGCTCGTCGCCCGCTCCTTGCGGCCCATGTACTCCACCACGACGGTGCCGTACTGGGCGACGTCGTACTCGCGAGCCCGGATCGGGAAGCGGTCCACGTCCACGTACTCGACGGTGACGTTCTTCGACACCGCCTCGTAGCTGTTCATCCGGGCGCGGAAGCGCTCGAATCCCCTGGCGCGATCGAAGACGAGCAGCTTGGCGGGCGCGGTGAGCCCCTGCAGCAGCTTGGTGGTCTGCTCCGACAGCGTGAACTGCTGGTTGGCGGTGAAGTCCCACCGCTTGTTCTGCCGTGACGCCACGTAGTTGACCGCCACCAGGATGGCCAGCCCGACGCCGACGCTGACCAGGGCGAGCATCCCGTAACGCGAGTTGCGCCCGCCGGTCCAGGCGCTCTGCAGCGCGTAGGCCACGACCAGGGCCAACCCGGCCCATGATGCGTACATCGCGTACTGATCGAGCCGGGCCGACACCGGAAACACTTCCATCCAGCCGAGAATACGCACCGGCGCGGCGATGAACACGATCGCCACGCCGAGCCAGGCCAGCCAGTTGAGCGTTCGCTGCATGACTACCCCCGCCACCGTTCGGTGTCCACCGACCGCGCGGTCAGGAACAGGCCGACTGCAATGAAGCTGATGTAGTAGACGACGTGCTTGGTGTCGAGCACGCCGCGGCTGAAATCGTCGAAGTGATCGACGATCGACGCGTAATTGAGGAACGTCTGCAGCCAGGGCCACGGCGCGAACGGCGCCGGCCAGTTGATCACCCACAGGATCAGGAACACGCCGAACGTGACGGCGCCGGCGACGATCTGATTGCTGGTGAAGCTCGAGATGAGCAGGCCCACCGACACGAAACAGCCGCCCATGAGGAGCAGGCCGAGGTAGGTGTTGAGCAGCGGCTTCACTTCGGGAGTGCCGAAGAAGAACAGCGAGCCCATCGAAAGTGCCGTCACCAGCAGCATCGACGCGTAGAGACCCATCGCGCCGGTGAACTTGCCGAGGATGATCTGCAGATCGGTGAGCGGCGCCGTCAGCAGCAGTTCGATCGTGCCCGACCGTTTTTCTTCCGCGTAGGAGCGCATCGTGACGATCGGCAGCATGAACAGGAACACCACGACCGAGTTGAGGAACACCGGCCGGATCAGCTGCTCGTTGACGTTTACCGCCTGGCCGCCGCCCTGCTGGCTCGCCTGATTGAAATTGAGCAGGATGACGCCGAAGAAGATGCCGAAGATGACGGCAAAGAGCCCGATGACGATGTAGGCGATCGGCGACGCGAAGTACGAACGCAGCTCCTTGCGCGCGATGGCCAGGACGTTATTCACGGGCCACCTCCACGTCGCTGGCGGGTTCGGCCGTCGCCGGCGGTTCGGCCGGCGGCTCGATGCCTTCGGCCGGCTGGTCGCTTTCCTGCGTCGTCAGCTTCAGGAACACGTCTTCGAGGCTCATGCGCATCGGGCGCAGCTCGAGCAGCCCCCAGCCGCGGTTGACGATGGCGGCGGCGAGCTCGCGGCGGATGTCGCGGCCGGCGTCGCTCTCGATCTCGAGGCCGAGCGCGCTGCCGCGCGGTTCGGAGGACGCGCTCACCCGGGTGACGCCGTCGATGGCGGCCAGCACGCTCGCGGCGTCGGCGCCCATCGGGTCCAGCTGCACGTACATCGTTTCCGATCCACGCAGGCGGGACGTCAGGTTGTCGGGGGTGTCCACCGCCACCACCTTGCCCTTGTTGATGATCACGACGCGCGTGCACGTCTGACTGACC
>DATMDI010000586.1:0-3000 GCA_035557875.1 Vicinamibacterales bacterium | reverse complement strand
TCGCCGACCGGCAGGGGGTCGTGTTCGCTGCCGCTCGTGACCGGCGCATGCATGATCACCTTGCCGTCGGCGTCGATCACGCTCAGCGAGGACTCGCTCTTCGACACCCGTACCGAGATGCCGGGAACCGGTTTGGATTCGGCGTCGGAAACCACCTTCACGTTCGGCACCACCATCGGTTCGCCGGGCGCGATCCGTAGCCGCGGGTTCAATCGGCGTAACAGCGCGGGCGATGCGTGAAAGCGTTCACCGAGCATCTCGAGGTGTGACGAGTAGTCGAGCCGCTTCAGGCCCGCCTTGGCCATCATGTCCTCGGGGATAGCCTTGACGACCGGCGCGGACGCATCCTCGGCGGTGATCGTGTAGGCGATGGTCGCCGGATCGGCCGCGGACGCCAGCAGATCGGCGACGCGCGCGCCCTTCTCGCGCTCGAACGCGGCGAGCGCGCGCTCGGTGTTCGCGCCACCGGCACCGTCGATCTCGCCTGGAGAGAATCCGGCTCGATCGAGGAACACCTGGACCGCGAGCACCTCAGCTCGCTCGCCCGATGCAGCCGGCGCCTTCGGTCCCTGTGCGCGCTGTGCCTCCACACCCGCGCCGAACACTACCAGCGCAACCGTCGCGATCGTCCTGAAGAGCCGGCATTCCATACCGGACCAGGAGCAAGGACCGTGCCCCGGTGGTGGTGCATGAAAGATCTGCGGTGAAGGGGCCGACGCCTCAGCTAGTCGAGCGGCACGGCGCCGGTGTAGCGAAGAATGTAGAGTCCGCCGGCGAAGCGGTCGTTGGCGTAGATGAGGCCGTCGGCGCCGACGATCGCGTGATTGATCTGGATCGTCTTCGACGGGTTGCGCGGCGGCGGGGCCGGAATGTAGAAGCCCAGCTCTTCGATCTGCGGCGGGACGCCGGCGATTCCCCTGGGCCCCTCGACGGCGCGGTAGATGCGCACGCCGCCGTTGAACCACGTGGACACCGTGGTGTTCTGCAGAGTGGCGTAGAGCGGTCCCGGAAAGTTCGGGTGGATGTTGTGCGCGCCGAACCGCCCGCCCCGCGTGCACAGCTCGCCGTCGTTCGGGTGAAGCGGCGCGGTGGCGACGATCACCGGGTGCGTCTCGTCGCGGATGTCGAGCAGCCACACCAACTTCGGCGCGTCCTTGCAGTTGTCCATCACGTCCTCGTCCGCCGCCCACGCCAGTTGACGCGAGAACATCGGCTGGAACGTGTGCGTCCATGCCGGGAACGGCGGGTGGAACTGCACCTGGCTGATCAGGCGCGGCGTGTAGCGGGCCGCGCGACCGCTGCGCACCTGCGCCAGGCTCGAGATGTCGAAGATCATCGCCCCGCCGTCGATGTAGGCCACATAGGCGCGGTCGGGGTGATCCGGCCAGATCTCGATCTGGTGCGGCCGGTAGCCGTCGTCGAACGGCGTGTGCCGCTTCGGCAGGCACGCGGGAAGGCACCGATCGCCCTGGCGGGTGCCGGGCAGCCACCAGCGCCCCACTTCCCTGGGGCGGCGGGGATCTCGCAGATCGACCGTGACCCAGATCTGGTCGTCCTGTTCATGGGTCGGGTTGAAATCGGGCATGCCGGTGGTGAGGTGCGCGAATTCGCCATCCACGAACCAGAGGTTGTGGACGCCACGTGACTGCGGGCCCGAGGTGTCGAAGAACGAGAGCTTCAGGTCGTCGAGGGTGCGGGCGTTCTTCACCCGGTCGAAACTCGACACGTCGAGCACCCACATGCCGGCGAGCTTGCCGCCCGCCTTCGCCGCCTGATTGGCGACCGCGAGCACGGTGCCCGAAAGCCCCAGTGAGTTGCAGCGCGTGACACCGGGCGCAGGCGACGGCAGCTGGTTGACCATCACCGGCGCCTCGGGCTTCGTGACGTCGATGACGCTCAGGCAGCGGGCCGGCGCTTCGTGCGCAAGGTAGAGCACCTTGCGGCCGTCCGGGAACTGCTGAAGGGCGAGCCCCTCGCCCCCGTCGCCGTTGCCGTTCAGATCGTTGTGCCCGACCAGCACCATGTTGCGCGACTCGGCGGCGGGCTGCGCGGCGGCCTGCGAGACGCCGAGCGCCGCGAAACCGGCCAGGATCCTCAGGGCTCGGAGGCTGAGCATGGCTCGTGGATTCTACGCCTGCGACGGCGGATCCGGCCCACCTACCCACTGCCACTTCAGCCCGGACTGCGGGCATAATCGGCGCGTGTCACGACCAATGCTCGTCGTCGTCGCGGCGCTCCTGGCCGCCGCCATCGCTCCGCCACTCTCGCACGCCGGAGACCTGGCGCCCACCGGCCGCCTGCGGGCCGCCTTCCTCGGCACCAACCCGGTGCAGGCGCGCGTGGACCCGAAGACCGGCGAGGTGACGGGGCCGATCGCCGACCTGGTGCGCGAGCTCGCGCGCCGTCTGAACGTCCCGTTCACGCTCATCCCCGCGCCGAACGCGCAGGGGGTGATCGCACACGTCCAGGACGGCAGCGCAGATCTTGGATTTCTCGCCTACGAAGAAGCGCGGGCCCGGGAGGTGGAGTTCGCGGGGCCGTTCGCGGTCATGTACAACACCTACCTCGTGCTCGACTCCTCCCCCATGCGCCGCGTGGAGGACTTCGATCGCGAGGGCGTCACCGTGGCCGCGGTGCGGGCGCAGACGCAGGAAATCTATCTGAGCGCCAACCTCAAACGCGCGCGGGTGAAACCGATCGAGTCGCAGCCGCCGCAGGCCGAGCTCGAACGCATGCTCGCCGCCAAGGAGGTGGACGCGATTGCCCTGAACACGCAGCGGGCCACCGAGGCGGTCGCGGTCGCCAAGACGCCGGTGCGGGCGCTGACGGGCAGCTACGTCGCCGTGGAGCAGTCGTTCGTGGTGAAGAAGGGCAACACGGCTGACGCGGCGATGCTCGACACGTTCGTGGACGACCTACGCGCCTCGGGATTCATTCGCGCCTCGCTCGATCGCGCGAAGCTCGCCACGGTGGGCGTGGCACCGGCGCGGCGCCGATGAG
>DATMDI010000585.1:0-6092 GCA_035557875.1 Vicinamibacterales bacterium | reverse complement strand
ACCCGCGCGTCTACACCTTCACGCTGGGCTACGAGCAGGAACTTGCCGCCAGCCTATCCGCATACGTGGACTACACCCACGCCGCCGGCCGCGAATTGACGCGGTTCCTGAACTACAACCATGGGTCGGCGTCGAAACCGGTGACCGGCAGCACGTACGTCTACTCGGGCACGCCGTTCGGACCGCAGCTCGACGAGGTGATGGTGACGACGAGTCTGGGCAAGAGCGACTACGACGGCCTCACGCTCGGCCTGCGCAAGCGCTTCGCCAACGCCTACCAGTTCGAGGTGAACTACGTGCTGTCGCGCGACAAGGACGACGACTCGAACGAGCGCGATCCCTTTACCGATCGCAGCGTCAACATCTTCGACCTCTCGCTCGACTACGGCTACTCGGACCGCGACATCCGGCACAAGGTGAACGCCTTCGGCTACTTCGAGCTGCCGGCCGCGTTCAAGTTCGACACGCGGATTCAGGGGCGGACGGCGCAGCCGCAGACGGCGAGCCCGCGCTTCCTCGACGGCGTCGATCGCGGGCGCAACAACGAGCGCAAGGACAACGAGTACTTCAGCCTCGACTGGCGGCTGGCGCGGCCGTTCAAGATGGGCTCGAAGGCGGAGATCGTGCCGACGATCGAGATGTTCAACACCTTCAACAACGCCAACAACATCAACCCGCTGTCGACGCCGGCGCTGTTCAACTTCGACGGGTTCCTGCGCACGGGCGTGGGCGACCCGCGTCAGGTGCAGCTGGCGGTGAAAGTGACTTTCTAGGCGGGTAAGGCAGGTAGGGCGGGTAAGGCGGGTAGGTTGAACGCCAAGCGACCGGCGTGGGCCGGTGTGTCGCCGAAGAAAACCGTGCTCTGCAGCGAAGTCTCCCGGTTTTCGCAGGCGATACACCGGCCCACGCCGGGAGTCGCGGACGTGAAGGCTAATCCATCCGGACCAAGCCGCGCCTGGTCGCGATCTTCACGGCCTCGGTGCGGCTGGTCACACCGAGCTTCTCGAACAGGTGCCCGAGGTGCGTCTTGACGGTGCGCTCGGAGATGCCGAGGTCGGCGGCGATCTCCTTGTTGGCCTTGCCGTCGGCCATCAGCCGCAGCGCCGACAGCTCGCGCGGTGTGAGCTGAATGCGGGTGACGCGCTCGGCCAGCTTGGCGGCTGCCGCCGGCGCCAGGTAGGTCTTGCCGGCGAGCACGGCGTGCACGCACGCGATCAGCTCGTCGGCCGAGATGTCCTTGAGGATATAGGCCTTGGCCCCAGCCTGCAGGGCCCGGGCGATGTCCTCGTCGGCGTCGTAGGTCGTGAGCACGATCACCTTGGCCTGCGGGTCGATCTCCCGCAGGTGCCGCACGGCCTCCACGCCCTCCATCACCGGCATGCGCAGGTCGAGCAGGGTGATGTCGGGCCGGTGGCTCGTGAACGCGGCGATCGCCTCGACCCCGTTGGTCGCTTCGGCCACGACCTGCAGGTCGGGCTCCTGGTTGATGATGTTGGCCACGCCAGTGCGGAGCAGCGAGTGGTCGTCCACCAGCAGCACCTTGGCAACCGCGACGGCGACGGCGACGACGGGCTCAGATTGCGGCATCGAGCTTCACCGGAATTGAAAACGAGGGCGGCTCCCACGCCAGCACCACTTCGGTGCCGGCGCGCGGCGCCGTGACGATGGTCAACGACGCGCCGATGCGCTCGGCCCGCTCCTGCATGCTGGTCATGCCGAACCCGCGGGAGCGGAGCTCGCCGGCGATGCCGCGCCCGTCGTCCGACACCGACAGCCGCAGGCCGATCGATCGCACCGCGGACGCGCTGACGGCAATCGCCTGACCGCGGGAGTGGCGGACGGCGTTGGTGAGCGCCTCCTGGACAATGCCGGCGATGTCGCGCTCCAACCCGGGCACCGGCGGCAGCTCGTTGATGGTGAGCTGGATCGGAATCTCGGTGGTGCGTTGGGTGGTGGCGACGATGCGCTGCAACGCATCCGGTAAGGTTTCCTCGCCCGTCGCGGCCGGACGCAAGGCGCCGACCGAGCGGCGTGCCTCCACCATGTGCGAGCGGGCCAGATCCACCGCGGTCTCGATCGCGGCGGCCACTTTCGGCGGCAGCCCCGGCGACGACCGCTGTGCCGCCTGCAGCTGCATCAGGATGGCGGCAAAGCCTTGCGTCAGCGTGTCGTGGATGTCGCGCGCGAGGCGGTTGCGCTCTTCGAGCGCCGCCTGGCGGCGCGCCTCACGCCGGCTGTGCTCGGCGAGCCGGTTCTGGTGCAGCGTCAGCGTGGCCTGCTGCGCGGTGGCCTCGAGCACGGCGCATCGCCATGTGGTCTCGCAGGCGGAGGCGTCGGCGGACGCCAGCGCGATCCAGCCGAGCGTGTGCGTCGGCAGCGCCAGCGGCGCCACCTGCAGGGTGCCGATGCCGTTGGCGAGATTGAACGTGCGCACGGCTTCAGGCAGCCGCGGATCGTCGGGCAGGTATTCGACCGTATGCTGCCATCCTTCGGTATAGCTCACGAGGTGCGCGGCCATCGCTTCGCGCGGCAGCGCCGTGGCGTCCCAGCCGGCGGCGTCGCGGGTGTGAAACGCGCCGTCCACGAACGCCATCCACGGTTGGCTGCTGTGGCCGCTGTCATCGAGCAGCCACACGCCGCAGGCGCGGCTCTCGCATTCCTCGACCAGCGTCTTGATGAACGCGCGGAAGAAGCCGTCGATGTCAGTCTCGCGAACCGCCAGGTCCAGCGCGAGCTGCACGGCGTCGCTCTGGATGCGGGCCATGCATTCGGAGCGGCGCTCCGAAGCGATGGCGGCGGCGAGCCGTTGTTCGAGCACATCCACCAGGGGAGAGCTCAGGGCGGGTCCGGCCGGGTTGTCGAACATGTCTGGATTATCCCGCCGCGCCGCCCCGCGCGTCGATTGGTCCGGTGGACCTATCCCGGCCTCGTCCAAAAGGACGAGGCAGCCGCGCCTGAAAGCCGGAGGGAACCGCGGCACTCTCGACCGATCTTCGCCTCGGTCGTCAGCCGAATTGTGCTGGCCGTACGCGGCACGCGACGATGCGAGGCATGTCGACCACATCCCGTCTCGCCTCTCTTACGCTGCTCGCCGCTGTGGCAGCGGCATCCGTCGCCTTCTCCGGCTGCGCGTCGCCGGCCGCCCAGGGAGCGCCGCCGCCGGCTCCGCCGGTAACCGCGGCCAGGGCCTTGGCTCGTGACGTGACCGAATGGAACGAGTTCACCGGCCGCCTCGAGGCCGTCCACCACGTGGACGTGCGGCCGCGCGTGTCCGGTCAGATCGCGTCCGTGCAGTTCGCCGAGGGCGCGATCGTCCGCCGCGGCGACGTGCTGTTCGAAATCGACGCGCGTCCCTTCCAGGCCGAGGTGGACCGTCTGCGCGCGGACCTCGCTCGCGCCCGTGCCGCTTCGGCGCGCACCGCCGCCGAAAGCGGGCGCGCCGAGCGGCTCTCGGCCGAGAACGCGATGTCCGCGGAGGAGCGCGACCGCCGCTCGTCGTCGGCCGCCGAGGCCGAGGCGCAGGTGTCGGCGGTCGAGGCCGCGTTGCGTTCCGCTGAACTGAATCTCGAGTTCACCCGGGTGATCGCGCCGATTGGCGGCCGCGTCGGCCGGGCGATCGTCACCGAGGGCAACCTGGTGTCGAGCGGGCCGGGCGACGCCACGCTGCTCACGACGTTGGTCTCGCTCGATCCGATCTACGCCACGTTCGAGGTGGACGAACCGTCGTTCCTCGCGTTTCAGCGCGCCACCGCCGGTGGCCCCACGCCGGCTGGCGCGGCCGTCGTCCGCATGGCGCTCGCCGGCGAGCCGGAGTTCCCGCGCGAAGGGCGCCTGCAGTTCCTCGACAACCAGCTCGACGCGGCGACCGGCACCATCCGGGTGCGGGCGGTGTTCGCCAACACCAGCGGGTCGCTCACGCCAGGCCTGTTCGTGCGACTGCGCATGAGCGGCGGAAAGCCGTATCCGGCGGTATTGGTCCAGGACCAGGCGATCGGCACCGACCTCGACAAGCGCTTCGTCTACGTCGTGAACGACGACCAGGCGATTGCCTACCGCCCGGTGAGGCTCGGCCCGATCGTGGACGGCCTGCGCGTGGTGCGCGACGGGCTCCAGCCGGAGGAACTCGTGCTCGTCAACGGGTTGCAGCGTGTCCGGCCCGGCGCCAAGGTCAAGGCGGCGCTCCAGCCGATGGAGCGTGTCCAGTGAAGTTCGCGAAATTCTTCATCGACCGGCCGATCTTCGCCGCCGTGCTCTCGCTCGTGATCACCGTGGCCGGCGCACTGGCGCTGTTCCGGCTGCCGATCAGTGAGTACCCGGGCGTGGTGCCGCCGACAGTGGTCGTGCGCGGCATGTATCCCGGCGCCAACCCGAAGGTGATCGCCGAAACGGTGGCCTCGCCGCTCGAGCAGCAGATGAACGGCGTCGAGGACATGCTCTACATGACCTCGCAGAGCACCGCCGACGGCCGCATGGCGCTGACGATCACGTTCGCGCTCGGCACCAACCTCGACACCGCGCAGGTACAGGTGCAGAACCGGGTGGCGCAGGCGCTGCCGCGCCTGCCGCAGGAAGTGCAGCGCATCGGCCTCACCACGGAGAAGGCGTCGCCCGACATCATGATGGCGGCGCACCTCGTCTCGCCGGACGAGCGCTACGACATGCTCTACCTGTCCAACCTGGCGCACCTGCAGGTGAAGGACGAACTGTCGCGCATTCCCGGCGTGGGCAACGTCCAGATCTTCGGCGCCGGTGAATACAGCATGCGGGTGTGGCTCGACCCCGATCAACTGGCGGCGCGTCAGCTGACCGCTACTGACGTGGTGCGGGCCATTCGCGAGCAGAACGTCCAGGTGGCCGCCGGCGTCCTCGGCGCGCCTCCCGCGCCCACCGACACCACGTTCCAGCTCCTGATCAACGCGCAGGGCCGGCTGACGACCGAAGACGAGTTCCGCGACATCGTCGTGCGCGCCACCCCGACGGGCCAGGTGACGCGCGTTCGCGACGTCGGCCGCGTGGAGCTCGGCTCGAACATGTACGCGCTGCGCAGCACCCTCGACAACAAGCCGGCGGTGACGATCGGCATCTCGCAGCGGCCCGGATCCAACGCGATCCAGGCCTCGTCCGACGTGCGGGCGCTGTTTGCGCGCCTGAAGAAGACGTTTCCCGAGGGCGTGGACTACCGCATCATCTACGACCCCACGGTCTACGTGCGCGACTCGATCCGCGCCGTCGTGATCACGCTGTTCGAGGCGATCGCGCTCGTGGTCGTGGTGGTCCTGCTCTTCCTGCAGACCTGGCGCGCGTCGATCATCCCGCTCGTCGCCGTGCCGGTGTCGCTGGTCGGCACCTTCGCGGTGATGCTGGTGTCGGGCTTCTCGCTCAACACGCTGTCGCTCTTCGGCCTGGTGCTGGCGATCGGCATCGTGGTGGACGACGCCATCGTGGTCGTGGAAAACGTGGAGCGCCATATCGAACACGGGCTCTCGCCCCGCGACGCCACCTACAAGGCCATGGAGGAGGTGTCGGGTCCCATCGTCGCCATTGCCCTCGTCCTGTGCGCGGTGTTCATCCCGACCGCGTTCGTGAGCGGCCTCACCGGGCAGTTCTACCGCCAGTTCGCGCTCACGATCGCCATCTCGACCGTGATTTCCGCGTTCAACTCGCTGACGCTGAGTCCGGCGCTCGCGTCGCGCCTGCTGCGGCCGCGCGGTGCGGCGCCCGATCCGGTGCAGCGCGTGGCGGATCGCCTGTTCGGCGGCTTCTTCGGCTGGTTCAACCGGTCGTTCAGCCGTGCCTCGACGGGCTACGTCTCGGGCGTCACCCGGCTGCTGCGGGTCAGCGCCGCGGTGGTGCTGCTCTACGGCGGACTGCTGGCGCTCACCGCGGTCGGCTTCTCGAAGGTGCCGCAGGGGTTCATTCCGGCGCAGGACAAGGACTACCTGGTGGCGTTCGCGCAGCTTCCGGACGCGGCGACGCTGGACCGCACCGACGCCGTGATCCGCCGCATGACCGACCTGGCGCTGCGGCATCCCGGGGTGGCGGGGGCGATCTCGTTCCCCGGGCTGTCGGTCAACGGCTTCGTCAACGCGTCG
>DATMDI010000584.1:0-13157 GCA_035557875.1 Vicinamibacterales bacterium | reverse complement strand
CCGACGGCGCGGTCGTGCAGATCACGGGGGTGTAGAGACCCGTTGGCCTTAGGGCCTTGGGCCTTGGGCCGTAGAGGGCGGTCCCGAAGACCGCCCTACCTGGCGCCAACGATGTCACCGGGATCGCCGGCGTGGCTCGCGGTATCGTCAGGCTCCTGCGACGGTTGCGATACCGAGGCCAGGGCGATGCGATCGAGCAGCTCCTGCTGGCTGCGGACGCCGGTGCGACGGAACACGCTCTTCAGGTGATTGCGCACGGTCTGCTGGCTGATGCCGAGCCGGCGCGCGATTGCCGGCACGCGCAGGTGCTGCAGCAGCAGCCGGACGACTTCCTGCTCGCGGGGCCGCAGCCCGCAAATCGGCAGCGACCCGCCGTTCTCCTGGCCGTCCGAGAGATTCAGCCGGGCCAGTTCCTGCGCGATCCGGTGCAACGCCCCTTCGAGGAGCCGCACCCGCGCGTCCTCAGCGGGCCGCGGCGCCCGGCGGGCGCCGTGCTGATCGATGGCCAGGCGGAACGTCGCCTCGAGCTGCTCGCGGTGAACCGGCTTGCACAGCACGCCGTGTGCGCCGGCGGCCGTCACCTCCTGCAGCGCGGCCGAATCGGCGCGATCGAGCACGAAGATACAGCGCGTGCCGTGCCGCATCGTCAGCTCGCCGGCGAGGTTGAGCGCCGCCTCGGTGTCGCGCTCGGGCAGCGTCAGGACCAGCAACTGCGGCGGGCGCTGGGCGGCCAGCGTGACACCCTCCGTGATCGACCGGGCGGCGACGGCCTCGAAGCCCATGCGATCGAGCGTTTCGATGAAGTGGCTCGCCGAACGGGCATCGCCGTCGATGACGAGCGCGCGGCCGAGGGGCGCAGCGGAGGCGCCGGCATCGTGCGGGGTCCGCGCGGTAGTGGAAGCGGCGGCGGTGGGCGTCTGGGCCCAGGCGTTCAGGGTCATGCTCGTGCTCCGCCCGGCTCCTGGCCGGGCTTTAGCGAGGTCTGCGCCGGAAGCAGCACTCGGAACGTCGTGCCGGCGCCGGGGGCGCTGATCACGTCGATGCGGCCTCCAGCCTGCGTCACGGTGTTGTAGACCGTCTGCAGTCCGATACCGGTGCCCCGGCCAAGGGGCTTGGTGGTGAAGAAGGGCTCGAAGATGCGCGCTCTGACCTCGTCGGTCATGCCGACACCGGTGTCCGTGACCCGAATCACGACGTATTCGATCAGCGGCAGCACCGCGGTCCGGTCGTTCTGGCGCGGGCGCCACTCGTTCGTGGTGGTCACCAGGAGCTCGCCGCCGGAGGGCATGGCGTCGCTCGCGTTGACGACCAGGTTGATCAGCACCTGATCGAGCGCGCTGCGAACGATCGGCACCTGCGACGGGACGGCGTCGAGCGCGTACGAGACATGCACATCGCGGCCGACCATGCGGTCGAGGATGGGCCGGAAGGCGGCGATCGCCTCGTTGGCGTCACAGGACGGATCGTCGCTCTGGCTGGCGCGCGCGAACGACAGCAGCTGGCTGGTGAGCTGCGTCGCCCGATCGGTGGCCATCCGCATCTCGCGAGCGAACTCGCGTACGGTGTGCGACGGGTCGGTGGCGAGCAGAGCCGTGTAGCCCGCGATCACGACCAGCATGTTGTTGAAGTCGTGGGCGATTGCGCCCGTCGAGAGGCCTAACGCCTCCATCTTCTGAGCCTGCCGCACCTGAGCCTCCAGGAGCTTGCGGGCGCCGACGTCCCGCGAGTGAACGATGAAGAAGCGGCCGCCGGCGTCGTCCGTCTGAAAGCTCGCGACCGACTCCAACGTGCGCCAATGCCCGTCCAGGTGGCGCGCGCGGACTTCGACCGAGGGGGATGGCCCGCCGGTTTTCACGCACCCGGCGAGGGTGGCGCGGGCACGCTCGATGTCGTCGGGGTGGACGAACTCGAACAGATTGCGGCCGATGATCTCGTCGGCCTGGTAGCCGAGATGCTGCTCGGTCGACAGACTCCCGTAGAAAATCGTGCCGAACTCGTCGGCGACCGTGACGATGTCGAGCGCCCCTTCGATCAGCGCCCGGTAGAAGCAGTGGTGGTCGCTCCCCGGCCTCTGGCCGGCCTCAACGCGCGAACTGGACGTGCGCAGTTTCGGAAGGGGGTCGGTGGCAGACGAGAACTGGTGTCCCGGCCCGGCCGATACCGGCGGGGTGTAGAGCGGCGCGCGGGTGATTCCGGTCAGCATCGTCAGGTTCGTCCTGACCTCTCCTATGGCACGGCGCGTACCGAATCGATCCTCGTCACGATTGGTCCTGATAACCCCTTGATACAAATGACGTTATCTCAGTATGTAGGCCCTGAGAGCGTGGACGGACCAATGGTGGGTGACTTGATTTAGTCACATGACGATCGGCACTTGACTTCGACCGCCCAGCACGCCCACGATCCGGCTCGGCCCATATGCCCGATCAGGCTCCGGCGCCATCAGTCCCTCCGGGTACCCCGGGCGCCCCCGGAGCCGAAGAAGCGCTCATCAGGCTGTCTGCCGAGATCGCGCGCTACAGCGCGCTCTCGGACCTGATGGTCCATCTGCCGGCGCATCTCGAGCCTCTTTTCCCAGAAGCTGCCGTTGGCGTCGTTCTCCACGACGCCGAGGCGGACGAGGTGTACCTGGCATTGAGCTTTGGATCGGCGCTGGCCAATGTCCCGCGCCGCGCACCGGTCGACGCGGGCCCGGCCGGCTGGGTGTGGCAAAGCCAGCAGGCGCGGATGGATCTGCTGTCCGCGGCAGACTCTCACCCGACATTGCGGGCGCTCTACGAGTGCGGGTTTCGCTCCGTGCACTGGGTCCCGATGACCACCGGCCGCAAGCGCCTCGGGACGTTTGCCGTCGCGCGCTACGCCGCCCATTCTGAGGCCGGCTTCGAACGGGTCCTGGGTTGGGTGGCCAGCGTCGTGGCGCTGGCCCTCGAGCACACCTCGCAGGTGGAGTCGCTCGAACAGATGGGACGTCAGCTCGCCGAGGAGCGCGATCGGGCGCACGGGGCGCTGTTTCAGCTCGGCGAACGCGTAAAGGAGCTCACCGCCCTTCACCGCACCGCGCGACTGCTCGAGGACGAGCAGCTCAGCGTCGCGGGACTGCTCGAGCAGATCGCGGCGCTTCTGCCGCCGGCGTTCCAGTTTCCCGAGAGCGCGCAGGCGTCGGTCAGCTACGGCAGCACGATCGTACGAACGCCTGGCTTCGCCGACACGCCGTGGACGATGTCGGCCGGCTTCGAGACCCGCGACGGCGTGCGCGGCGACCTGAAGGTCGCGTACTCAGAAGCGCGCCCGGCCTCAGCCGAGGGTCCGTTCCTCCAGGAAGAACGCAGCCTCATGAACTCGCTCGCCGAAATGGTGTCGTCCGCGCTCGACAAGCGGGCGGGCGACGCCGCGGTGCGCGAAGGTGAGGAGCGCCTGCGGAGCGCGCGCGACCGCGCGCGCCTGCTGCTCGAGATCACGACCGCGGTGGTCTCCGAGCTCGACCTGCGCCGCCTGCTCGAAGTGATTTCGCAGCTGCTCCGCGAGAAGATTCCGCACCACTTCGCCAGCATCGGGCTCTGGGAAGAGGAGGAACAGCGCCTGCGCCGGCACGCCCTCGTGTTCGGCGCCGAGCACAGCCTGATCCAGGAAGGCCAGCTGGTCACGATCGGCTCGCCGGGTGACGTCGCCTTCCGCCGCGGCGAAACCACCGTCTTCAACTGGGCCGACGTGCAGAAGCTCGGCGAGCCCTCGATCTCGGTGATGACCGTCGAAGGGCTGCGCGCCGTGTGCTGCGTGCCGCTCAAGACGGCGCGCGGCGCCTACGGTGTGCTCAACCTCGGCAAGCCGGACGACGACTCGTTCGCCGACGACGAAGTGGAGCTGCTCGAGCAGATCGGCCAGCAGCTCGCGATCGCCTTCGAGAACGCACTCAGCTTCCGCGCCGCCGAGCGGTATCGCCAGGAGTCGATCGCGCAGCGCGACCGGCTGCGCCTGCTCCTCGACGTCAACAACCAGCTGCTGGCGCAGCACGAATCGCACTCGACGCAGCTGTCGGTGCTGGCGCGGGCCCGCGAGTTCGTGAGCCACGACTACGCGGCGCTGGTGATTTTCGACGCCGACGCCAACGAGCTGCGCGTCGAGGCTCAGACCTACAACGACCACCGCGGCGTGATCGAATCGACGCGCGTGCTGCCGATAGGTGGCTCGCCGTCGGGCCTGGCGTTCTTCGAGCAGCGCATCCGGATGTTCACCGCGGCCGAGTTCGACCAGTTCGACCCCAGCGGGGTGGCGGGCCTGATCGAGGACGGCATCCGCTCGATCTGCTGCGTGCCGCTCATCACCCAGCGCGGGCGGCTCGGAGTCCTGACCGTCGGCCGGCGCTCGCCGGACGGCTTCACCCCGTCGGAGGCGTCGCTGCTCGGCGAAGTGGCCGGGCAGGTCGCGATCGCGGTCGCGAACACGCTCGCCTATCAGGAGATCTCTGCGCTCAAGGACCGCCTCACCGAAGAGAAGCTGTACCTCGAGGACGAGATCTCGTCGCAGCGCGACTTCACCCAGCTCGTCGGCACCAGCCCGGCGCTCACCAGCGTGCTGCGCCAGATTCGCACCGTGGCCCCGACCGACGCGACGGTGCTCCTGCTCGGCGAAACCGGCACCGGCAAGGAGCTGCTCGCCCGCGCCCTCCACGACGCCAGCCGGCGGCGTACCCAGACCTTCGTGCGGGTGAACGGCGCGGCGCTCCCGGCCGGACTGATCGAGAGCGAGCTCTTCGGCTACGAGAAAGGTGCTTTCACCGGCGCGACCGCCGCCAAGGTCGGCCGCTTCGAGCTGGCACACCGCGGGACGCTCTTCCTCGACGAGGTCGGCGAGATCCCGCTCGACGTGCAGCCCAAGCTGCTGCGGGCGCTGCAGGAACAGGAGTTCGAGCGGCTCGGCAGCACGCGCACGCAGAAGGTGGACGTGCGGCTCATCGCCGCCACCAATCGCGACCTCGACACGATGGTGGCTGGCGGCACGTTTCGCAGCGACCTCTACTACCGCCTCAGCGTGTTTCCCATTTTCGTGCCGCCGCTGCGCGAGCGCCCCGAGGACATCGCGCCGCTCGTCCAGCACTTCGTGCGCAAGTTCTCGCGCGAGATCGGACGCGGCATCACCACCATTCCGGCGGCGACGATGGACGCTCTGCAGAAGTGGCCCTGGCCGGGCAACATCCGCGAGCTCGAGAACGTGATCGAGCGGGCGGTCATCCTGTCGCCGGGCAGCACGCTGCAGGTGCCGGCGAGCGCGTTCCACGGCGCGGTGCCGCGCATGGCCGCCGCCGGCGCCGTGGCCACGGTGCCCGCCGAGAGTCCCTACCAGGAGGGCGAGCGGGAGATGATTCTCAAAGCGCTGCGCGACGCGAAGGGCGTCATCGCCGGCTCGGACGGGGCCGCCGCGCGGCTCGGCCTCAAACGCACCACGCTGCATTCCAAGATGCGCAAGCTGGGGATCGAGCGTCCCTCCTTCTGAGCCCGCGGATCGGTCGACGATGAGCGACACCAGCCTGGCGCCGCTGCCGCACGCGGCCCCCGAAGGGTCCACCACCCGCCTCGAGGCGTTCAGCGACGGTGTGTTCGCGATTGCGATCACCCTGCTCGTGCTCGAAATCCGCCTGCCGCCGGAGACCGAGATCGAGCACCTCGGAGGATTGGCCGCGGCGCTGCTCGGGCTGTGGCCCTCGTATGCAGGCTACGCGATCAGCTTCGCGACGGTGGGCATCATGTGGGCCAACCACCACGAGGTGATCCGCCTCATGGCCCGGGTGGATCACGGGCTGATGGTCTGGAACCTGCTGCTGCTGATGGCGATCTCGTTCACGCCGTTTCCGACCGCGGTGATGGCCGAGCACCTGCCCCACCCGGGCTGGGACCGCAACGTCGCGGTGGCGTTCTACTGCGGCAGCTTCACGCTGACGGCCGTCTTCTACAACCTGCTGTGGCGGCATGCCGCCAAGGGCCGGCGCCTGATTCACGCGCACGTGAGCGACGAGCGCGTGAGGTCGATCACGCGCGCCTACATACCCGGCACCTTCATCTACGCCCTGGCCACCGCCACCGCGACCGTGAGCGTGCCGGCCGCGCTCGCACTCGTCGCCGGGCTGGCACTCTTCTACATCCTGCCGCGCCGCGGCGCTCTCACCAGGGAATAGCGGGCGCTCTGAAGACCGACCGTCGCAGGGCGGTCTGAAGCCCGCCTTCTACATTCGTCCTGCCATGTCGAGAAACGGGAAACGGCCCCGACTTACCAGCAAACAGGGCAGAAGGCCCTCAGCAGAGAAGGAGCCAGCGATGACGATTACGCCGTTTCTGTGGTTCGACACCCAGGCCGAGGAGGCCATGACCTATTACGCCTCCGTCTTCGAACGCTCGAGGATCACAGCCGTTCACCGCGCTCAGGGCCGGGTGCTGTCGGTGGAATTCGAGCTCGAAGGCCAGCCGCTGATGGCACTCAACGGCGGCCCGCACTACACCTTCACCCCCGCCATCTCGTTGTTCGTGAGCTGCGACACGCAGAGCGACATCGACCGCCTGTGGGAGAGGTTCATCGCGGACGGCGGGGTGCCGAACCGGTGCGGATGGCTCAACGACAAGTTTGGCCTGTCGTGGCAGATCATCCCCGCGGACCTAGGCAGCCTGCTGAGCGGCGGTGGTGACGCCGCGCGCGCGGGACGTGTGTGGAACGCGATGATGCAGATGACCAAGCTGGACATCGCCCAGCTGCAGCAGGCGTCCAACGGCCACCCGGACAGCGTGACAACGCCAAGCCTGCAAGGAGCAGAACGATGAAGTACATGTTGATGATGAACGTGCCCGGCAACGGTCCCTATCAGATCGGCAGCTGGCCGAAGAAGGACATTCAGGCGCACATCGGGTTCATGAAGGCGCTCAACCGGAAGCTGCGCGATTCGGGCGAATTCGTGGGCGCAGAAGGGCTGTCCGGGCCGGACCAGGCCAGGCTGGTTCGCGCCGGGAAGGACGGCACGCCGGTCACGGACGGCGTCTTCCCCGAGTCGAAGGAGTTTCTGGCCGGCTACTGGATCGTGGACGTGGACAGCGCGGAGCGGGCGTACGCGATTGCGGCCGAGGCGTCGACGGCGCCCGGTGCCGGCGGCGTGCCGCTCAACATGGCCATCGAGGTCCGCGAGGTGATGAGCCCGCCGCCTGACATGCTGTGACCCAGCCGAGCCTCGATCCAGCCTCCGAACACCTGTTGCGCGACCTCGCGCCGCAGGTGCTCGGCGCGGTGATCCGCCGCTACCGCGATTTCGCGGCCTCGGAGGATGCGGTGCAGGAAGCGCTGCTTGCGGCCGCGCAACAGTGGCCGCGCGACGGGGTGCCCGACAACCCGCGCGGCTGGCTGATCCAGGTGGCGGCGCGCCGGATGGTCGATCACGTTCGTAGCGAGAGCGCCCGGCGGCAGCGCGAACACGCGGCGGCGCTCGATTTCGGCCAGGTCGTGGCGGCGGCCAGCGTCGAGAGCCGGCGCGACGAGGACGAGACGCTGACGCTGCTCTTCATGTGCTGCCACCCGGCGCTCACCAATGCGTCGGCGGTGGCGCTGACGCTGCGCGCGGTCGGCGGCCTGACCACGGCGCAGATCGCCAGCGCGTTTCTCGTGCCGGAAGCGACGATGGCGCAGCGCATCAGCCGGGCCAAGCAGACGATCCGCGCTTCCGGCATCCCCTTCGAGCCGCCGGAGCGGCGCGTCCGGGCCGAACGCCTCGACACCGTGCTGCACGTGCTCTATCTGATCTTCAACGAAGGCTACACCGCCAGCAGCGGTGCCAGCCTGCAGCGGCTCGATCTGGCGGCCGAGGCCATCCGGCTCACGCGAGCGGTGCGTCAGCTCATGCCGGACGTCACGGAGGCGAGCGGCCTGCTGGCGCTGATGCTCCTCACCCACGCGCGTCGCGACGCGCGTACCGGCCCCGCGGGGGAACTCGTCCCGTTGCCGCAGCAGGACCGGTCGCGCTGGGACCGGGCCGCGATCGAGGAAGGCGTGGCGCTGCTGACCGCGACGTTGTCGCAGGGCCGCGTCGGCCCCTATCAGCTGCAGGCGGCCGTGGCCGCGGTGCACGACGAGTCGCCGAGCCACGACAGCACCGACTGGGCGCAGATCGCAGCCCTCTACGGACTGCTGGAGCGCATGAGCGACAACCCGATGGTGACGCTCAACCGGGCGATCGCCGTGGCGATGGTGCAAGGCCCCGCCGCCGGGCTCGCCCTCGTAGACGCTCTCGCCGCGGGCGGACGCCTGGCGGGAAGCCACCGGCTCGACGCGGTGCGCGGGCACTTGCTCGAGCTGGCCGGGAATCGCGATGCCGCCGTGATCGCCTACCTGGCGGCGGCCAACCGCACCACCAACACCGCCGAGCGCAACTACCTGCTCACACAGGCAGCGGCGGTCCGCGAAGGCGGCGCGCGCTAGCCGCGAGCGCGGGGTTGCGCGCGGGTCGCGCGCTCGGTCACACTCTCGCCGAAGCCCATGCACCGCCTGCTTTCATACACCGGACGCGTCGCCACCGCCGTGGCGCTCGTCGTCACCGGCACCGCCGCGCTCACGGGCGCGGATGCGGGAACGCCGATCATCCGGAACGATCGGGTCACGGTATGGGACGTCCCGCCCGGCACCGCCGTCCGGCCCTCGGCCCCGCCGCAGGACACCGTCATCTTCCTGATCCGGGACGGCAAGGCTGAGGCCAGATTCGAGGCGGCCAGCGCTGTCCCGGCGCCAATTCCCGCCGGGACGCGAGCGATCGTCATCGTCCTCGATGGCCAACGCCTGCCGCCGCTGCCGAACGGCTCGGGACGTCCGCCCGCCTTTCCGCGGGCCGGCAGCACCAAGCTGCTCGAGAACGATCGCGTTGTGGTGTGGCAGTCGGAATGGGCGACGGGCGTCCCGACGCCCCTGCACTTCCACGACAAGGACGTGGTGGTGACCTACCTGGCGGACGGCGCGCTGGCGTCCACCAACGTCGCCGGGCAGCGCGTGGTGAACGAATACCAGTTCGGGCTCACCAGGTTCAACGCACGGGACCGCGTGCACACCGAAACCCTCGTGCGCGGCGCGGGGCGGGCGATCATGGTCGAGTTGAAATAGGCCCCGCAGCGGATCGATGCCGTCACCTCCTTCCCCACGGGACCCGCACCCGGGCAACCCGGCCGAGCAGGCGCTCGTCGCCAGCGAGCAGCGCCTCGCCTCGCAGAGCAGCGCCCTCACCAACCTGATGGCGCGCTATGCGGACTCGCGCGACCCCTTCGAGGATCGCGTCCGCGGCATCCTCAGCGTCTCGGCCCGCACCCTCAACGTGGATCGCCTGAGCCTGTGGACGTTCACCGAGGGCCAGGCCACCATCGTCTGTTTCGACCTCTACGAGCCGCGCCGCGATCGCCACCAGCAGGGGCTCACGCTCCACCGCGTGGACGCCCCGCGCTACTTCGAGGCGCTCGACGCCGAGCGGGTCGTCGCGGCGCATGCCGCGCGCACGGACGCGCGGACGCGCGAGTTCCTCGACACCTACCTGATCCCGAACGGCATCTTCTCGATGCTCGACGTGCCGCTGCGCCGCAACGCCGCCACGGTGGGCGTGCTCTGCGGCGAGCACACCAGCAGCGAGCGTGCCTGGACGCTCGACGAGCAGCACTTCGCCATCGCAGTCGCGCACCTGATCGTGGCGGCGATGGCGGACGAGGAGCGGCGGACGGCACTGGCGCGGCTGGCCGAGAGCGAAGCCCGCGCGCGGCTGATCATCGACACGGCGCACGACGCGTTCGTCGGCATCGATTCGACCGGGACCATCATCACGTGGAACTCGCAGGCCGAGCGCACGTTCGGCTGGACGCGGGAGGAGGCGGTGGGGCGAAGCCTGGCCCAGACGCTCATCCCCGCCTCGTTCCGCGACGACCACGTCCGCGGCATGGAACACTTCCATTCCACGGGCGAAGCACCGGTGGTGAACAAGCGCCTCGAGCTCACGGCCCTGCACCGCAGCGGCCGCGAGTTTCCGGTCGAGATCACGATCACGTGGCCGATGCGCATCGAGCGCGGCTATTTCTTCGGCGCGTTCCTGCGCGACATCTCCGACCGGCGCGAGCGCGACGCCCAGCTGCAGGAGGCCAAAGAGTCGGCCGAGGCGGCAACGCGGGCCAAGAGCGAGTTCCTGGCCAACATGAGCCACGAGCTGCGCACCCCGCTCAACGGCGTGCTCGGCTACGCGCAGCTGCTGCAGCGCGACCGCAACCTCACGCCGGCACAGCGCGAGGCGCTCGACGCTATTTCCAAGGGCGGCGCGCATCTGCTCGACCTCATCAACGACGTGCTCGATCTGTCGAAGATCGAGGCCGGGCACGTCGACATCGAGGGCACCGCGACCGACCTCGCGCAGATGGTCATCGACCTCAAGTACCTGGTGGCCGAGGCGGCGCGGCGCAAGGGACTGCTCCTGGGCATGACCATCGCGCCCGACGCGCCGCGGCGCGTGGTGCTCGACGGCCGCCACCTGCGCCAGGTCCTGCTCAACCTGCTGAGCAACGCCATCAAGTTCACGACCCACGGCGACGTGCAGCTGCTCATCGCCAAGGCCGGCGACCACCGCCTGCTGTTCGAGGTGAGCGACACCGGCATGGGGATCGAGCCGGAGGAGATCAGCCAGATCTTCGACGCCTTCACCCAGACCAAGTCGGGCGCGTCGGCCGGCGGCACCGGCCTGGGGCTGACCATCAGCCAGCACCTCATTGGCAAGATGGGCGGACGCCTGCGCGTGGAGAGCCGGCTCGGGGAAGGCAGCCGCTTCTTCTTCGAGCTCGCGCTCGTGCCGGCGGCATCGGCCGAGACCGGCGCGTCGGACGCGGAGCTGGCGGCTCCGCCGCTCGACGCCCGGCTCGCCGAAGGCGAAGAGGTGTCGGCGCTCGTCGCCGACGACAGTACGGTGAACCGCCGGATTCTCGCCGCCCTGCTCGAGAGCGCCGGGGTGCGGGTGATCACGGCGGCCGGCGGCCACGAGGCCATCGCGCTGGCACGCAAGCACCTGCCGCAGGTCGTCTTCATGGACGTGAAGATGGGCGACCTGGACGGGCTCGAGGCGACACGGCGCCTGAAAGGCGCCGCGCCGACGGCCGCCATCCCCGTCATCGCGGTGACCGCCAGCGCGTTCGGCGACACGCGCGAGGCGGCCCGTGAAGCCGGCTGCGTCGACTACCTGCAAAAGCCGGTGCGCGCGGAGGACTTGTTCGCGATGCTGCGCACGCATCTCGGCGTCCGTTTCGTGGCCGGCTCCCGTCCGGCGCCGCAGCCGTCGGACCCGGCGGTCGAGGACGGGCCGCGACGCCGCGACATCGCCGCACGCCTGGCCGAGGCGGCGTCCGTTGGATCGATCACGGATCTCGAAACGCTCGCCCAGGAGCTCGTCTCCGGCGGGCCGGCCGAAGCGGCGCTCGGGCGGCGGATGGGCGCGATGATCACGGTGTTCGACTTCGACGGGTTGCGCGCCCTCGCCGCTGCGCTCGCCTCGGGTGAGGCCGCGGGCCGGTGACCAGCCCGGGACGAGTCCAGCTGCCGCCGCCGCAGGCGACGATCCTGGTCGTGGACGACAGCCCGGTGAACCTCCAGGTGCTGGTCCGGACGCTCCACGGTACCGGTCACCGCATCCTCGCCGCGCGCGACGGCCGCGCCGCGCTGGAAATCGTCCGCCGCGCGAAGCCCGATCTGGTGCTGCTCGACGTCATGATGCCCGACGTGGACGGCTTCGAAGTGTGCCGCCTGCTGAAGGCCGACCCTGAGACGCAGGAGATTGTCGTGATCTTCCTCTCGGCGCTTGGCGACGTCGCTGACAAGGTGGCCGGGCTGCAGCTGGGCGCGGTGGACTATGTGACCAAGCCGATTCAGCCCGACGAAGTGCTGGCCCGCGTCGCCAACCACCTCACGCGCCAGCACCTCCAACGCGAGCTGCGCGCCAGCCGCGACCGGCTCGATCGCGAGCTCGAAAGCGCCGGACGCATGCAGCGGCTGATCCTGCCGCCGTCGCTGCCCTCGCACCCGGGAGTGGAGTTCGCCGCCAGCTATCAGACCAGCCGCCACGCCGGCGGCGACTACTACGACGTCCTGTCGCTCGGGGAGGGACGCTTCGGGCTGATGGTGGCCGACGTCTCGGGCCACGGCGCGCCGGCGGCCATCGTGATGGCGATGATCCGCGCCGCGCTGCACTCGCATCCCGCCACTCATGCCGATCCGGCGGCGGTGCTGCAGATGCTGAACGGGCACTTCGAATACCTGTGGGACACGTCGATGTTCTCCACGGCCATCTATGCCGTGGTGGACGCGGAGCGCCGCGAGATGCACTGGGCCTGCGCCGGCCACCCGCTGCCGCTGTTGGTGCGGGCAGGCGCCGCGGTGCGTGCGCTGACGGTGGACGCCGTCCCCCCGCTCCTGCTCATGCCCGTCGACCATATCCCCACCACCCGCGTGACGCTCGCGCAGGGCGATCGGGTCGTGTTCTACACCGACGGCATCACCGAGCGTCTCGACGGACAGGAGCACATGTACGAGCTCGAACGGCTCGTGGGTCTGCTCGATCGCAGCGGCGGCGTCACCGCCGCGGCGCTGGTGGAGCGCGTGATCGCCGACGTGTCGGCCTTTGCCGCCGGCCACGAATCCGAAGACGACCAGACCCTCGTCGTCGTCGGCTTCCCCTGAGGGCTGTCGATTCGGCCCGGTTCCGTTCGACGCTCCAACAGAGAGGAGAACGGATATGCGAGCCACGACCCTCACCTGGGCCGGCCGCGCGGCAAGCGGCCTGGTTGGACTCTTCCTGCTGTTCGATGCGGTGATCAAGGTGCTGCGGCTGTCCTTTGCCGTCGAGGCGACGACGCAGCTGGGCTATCCGGCAGGCGCCGTCTTTCCTATCGGCGTCATCGAGCTCGCCTGCCTGGCCCTTTACGCCATCCCGCGGACGTCGGTGCTCGGGGCCATCCTGCTCACCGGCCACCTGGGCGGCGCCGTTGCCACCCATCTCCGGGTCGACAATCCCCTGCTCGGGTTCACGCTGTTTCCGCTCTATGTCGCGGCGCTCCTCTGGGGCGGCCTCTACCTCCGCAACGAGCGCCTGCGCACGGTGGTGCCTCTCACCCGCTGAGCCTGTC
>DATMDI010000583.1:0-3824 GCA_035557875.1 Vicinamibacterales bacterium | reverse complement strand
CCGGAGGGCGGCCAATAAGACGCTGCCGCCGGCGGAAATTGCAGCACGTAGAATAGCTCCACCCCGTTCCCAGGAGGAGAGAACTCATGGCTGTCGATCGCTACGTCAAAGTTGTACTGACGATCATCGCCCTGGAACTGTTCTGGATTGGCGTCAAGGACCTCGCGCCGCCGGTCACCGCACAGGCCCAGCCAGCGCCGATGCAGGTCGTCATCCGCGGCATCCAGGTTCCGCCCGGCAGCAACGATTACCTGCCGGTCGGCGTCGTCGGCCAGCCGGTGCGCGTGGACGTGACGCGTCCGGTGAAGATCGAAACCGACCGCCCCATCAAGATCGAGGCCGACCGGGCGCTCAAGGTCGAAAACGTCGGGTACGCCCCGGCGCAGAAGCCGGGCGAGTGAGCTTCCAGGCCATTCGCGAGTTCCTGGGCCTGGGGGGATCCAGCGCGCCGGAGCCCACGCCGCTGCGTGATCTGATCGAGACGCTGGATCGGCTCGACCCCGCGCGGGCGCGCTACCTCGCCCGCTTCGCCTACCTTCTCGGCCGCGTGGCGCACGCGGACCGGCACATCTCCGCGGATGAGACTCGCGCGATGGAAGCGCTGGTCGTGCGCGAGGGCGGCCTGTCGCCGGATCAGGCGACGGTGGTCGTGGGTCTGGCCAGGACCAGCAACCTCCTCTTCGGCGGGACGGCGGATTACCAGGTGGCGCGGGAGTTCGGCGAGGAGGCGAGCTACGAGGAGAAGATGGCGCTCGGGCGCTGCCTCTTCGCGGTGGCGTCGAGCGATCATCAGATCTCGATGCCCGAGGAGGCGGAGATCCACCGCATCCTCAACCAGCTGCGCATCCTGCCGCACGACCTGACGAAGCTGCGCGTCGAGCACGGCCAGTACCTGCCGGGACGCGCCACCGGACGTACGTAGAGGCGGGGCCTACCTTCCGAAGCGATCCCGGCAAGGTTTGTGCTTCCAAGAACCGCGTGACTTGGCTTACGTGGTTGATGATCGCGCTGCTGGTCGCCACCTTCGCGGCGCTCACCGGCATCAAGCCGAAAAATTCACGGCCGGTGGCCCACACGCGACTCATGGGCGTGGCGCGGCTGGTTCTGGTCGTGACGGTGCTGCTCGTGATCTACATGGTCTTTCGAGCGCGTTCCGGCGGATGAAGTGCCGCTCAGCGTTGCCTTCCCGCTCGACCACACGGAACAGATGACCATCACGCGCCTCGTCCTGCTGGCAATGGCAGCCTTCATCGTGGTCTTCGCGATCCGAGTGTTCGCTACGGGAATCACGAGAAGCTAAAGGCGCCACCAGCTCATCGCAGGCTTGCGGCTTGCAAGCATCGGTGGTCCCCTGCCCGGGTCCAAGATCAGGCGAAGATCGTGGCGAAGACTCGGACACGCTGCACGAGGAGAACCCACTGCGCCAGCTCAGTGATTGAATCGATACGACCGCCCTATGAGGGCTTGCAGCCAGCGGCGGCAGGCCGCAGCCGGACGCCATTCGGACCCACGTCGTACACCAGCACCGCTCCGGTACCGCGCGCGCGGCGCAGCACCCACGTCTGCTGACCGTCACGCGACAGCGCGCCGAGCGGCACCAGCCCGGGCGTCACGTCCGGCAGCGTCCGCGGTTCCGGGATCACCGCGGCGGCATCGGCATCGGCAAGCTCGGCCCACTGCAGTTCGCTCTTCGACCCGAGCGACCGCTGTGCCGCGCCCTCGCCGCTCAGCCAGCCGGCGACCGACACGCGCAGCACGCCTTCGGCGTCGGGAATCGTCTTCGAGGCTTCGTAATAGAAGACGCGCGACGCGCCCCGGCCGGACGCGTAGAGAAAATCGATGGTCAGCCGCGCCTTGGCCAGGTTGGGCGCCGACACGCGCTGCTCTTTCTCCCGCTCGGCGAAGACCCGCTTGACCGTGGCATCGACCAGCGCGTGATCGGTGAGCGCCGTCAGACGCCGCAGCGGTTCGACCGTGGCGCCCGTCCCAGGCGCGGCGCAGGCGGCCCAGGCCGGCAGACTCGCCCCGGCCCGCCCCTGCGCCTGGAGCGCCGTCATCGCCCCGGCGAGCAGCAGCGCGGCTGCGCCGGCGGCAACGCGGCGGCCGCGGTCAGCGCGCGGGCTGCCGCACTTCAATCTCGACGAACTCCACGGAGCCAGTGCTGGTGTTTCGAATCTCGTGCGGGGTGCCGGCGTCGAAGAACGCCCAGTCGCCCTTCTGGTTGAGCGCCCGGAGACGGGCACCCTGCGCCACCGCGGTACCGTCGCTGGTCTGGGCGAGAAACGCCGGCGTCTTGTGCGTGTGCGTACCAGTCTGCCCGGGCGGAAGGTCGAATCGATAGACGCGAAACCACGTGTTGGTCAGCTCCGGGGTGCCCTCGAACCCGGCGTCTTTCGGCGTCGTGGCGTCGGTGCCCTTGGTCTGGTTGACCACCACGAGCGCGTGCACCGTGCCGGTGCCGGTGTTGCTGATCCGGTGCGTCGCCGGCGCCTGCGCGTAGCTGGTCGTACTCGTCACGCGCACCGCTGGAGCAGCGGCGGTCGGGACCGCCGGTACCACCGCCGGAGCGGCGCCGCCCGCGCGTGCGCCGCGTCCACCCGGCTGCGACCAGTCCTTGCCCAGTTCCTGCGTCCGCAGCGCGCCGGAGCTCAGGTTGACGTAGACGATCGGATCCTCGTGCGAGTGAAACAGCGACGTATCGCCCGGCAGGACGATCAGCTCGAGGATGCGCGTCGTGCCCGAACGGAACACCTGCCGGTGGCGCGGCTCCTCGTAGACCGGCACCACACGGTCCAGCACTGGATCCGGTTGACGTGGCGCTTCCTGCGCCCGCAACGCGCCGGCCGCGGTGGCGGCGCCAATGGTCAGGGCGGCAACGAGCGCGCGGTGCATCTACTTCTTCTCGTCGGCGCGTGACCCCGAGAGGGTGTTGCGCATGGAGTAATTGCCTTCGTGACACGCGTACTCGTAGAAGCCGTAGTCGCTCTCGCGCTTGAGCGGGAACGACACCTTCCACGGCGCCGTCCACGTCTTCGGGTCGTCGACGGTCACCTCGTACTGGAGCGCATCTTTGCCGATCGGGGTGAAGCGCTCGGTCAGCACCAGCGCCTCGCTGTTGATCAGCATGCTGCCATTGCCCTGCATGCCTGTTTTGCCATTGAGATTGGTGGTACGCACCACCAGGGTGTTGCCCTCGAAGTGGCCGCGCGAATAGCCCATGTAGCCCTTGAACATCGCCGGCGGCATCGGCCGTCCGTCGAGCGGGATGATGCGCGTCTCGTGGATCATCTCGTTGCGGAACGCGACGTACCCCGGCGCCTGGATGATCTCGTTGCCGTTGTTGTAGACGACCGGCATCATCGAGCCCACCGGTCCGCGTGAGATGCAGCGATCGTAGGCGCTCAGCTCCGACGCGTTGTTCCAGCCGGTCTGCTTCGTGTAGGTGCCGCCGCTGCCCTTCTGATGCGCGAGGCCGTCCGGGGTCATGGCCGGCATGCGCCCATTGGCGGGTTCGACGATGAGCGACGACTGCCGCGACGGCTGACCGCGCTCGAGCCAGTGCGGCGGAGGCGAGGTGACGCCGCCCACGTCCCCGAGCGCCACGACTTCGGCGGGCGGCTTCTCGAGATCGAACTCCAGCACGTCGAGCTCCGACTGCTTCGCGGCCTGCTCCTGGCGCGCCTTGAACTCGGCGTCGGTGAGAAACAGGCGGTTGCCGAACTGCTGCGGCCGCTCGAACGGCACGCCCACCATGTCGGTGCTGGGCCAGATCCCCTGGAGATCCGGGTCGCCCCATGGCGTCTTGGAGGGTGTGTAGGAGGACG
>DATMDI010000582.1:0-3623 GCA_035557875.1 Vicinamibacterales bacterium | reverse complement strand
GTAAGGCCGATAGGGCGGGTGGGGCGGGTCAGTGGTACCGCGGACCCTGATCGCGCGGCGGACGGCCGCCCTGGTGGACGTCGAAGCGGCGCCGCGCCCGGTTGATGCGCCAGCGGCTGAACTGATATTGGATCTCCGCCGCCAGCCGCACGCGCCGGCCGCGCAGGTAGAACCAGCCCACGAGCAATCCGCCCAGATGGGCCACGTGCGCAACACCGCCCCCGCCCGAACCCGCGGCTGAGAGAAACGCGATGGCGCCGATGATCATCACGAAGTACTTCGCCGGCACCGGGAAGAGGAAGGACATCAGGATCGGCCGGTCCGGGAAGTACAGAGCGTAGGCGAGCAGCAGACCGTAGATGGCGCCCGATGCGCCGACCGTCCGCGACAGGTAGAGCTGCTCGCCGATGCTGCCGGGAAAGAACGACATCAGAATGGTCGTGGCGGCAGCCCCGACGCCGCACACCAAGTAGTACCGCGTGAAGAAACGCGTACCCCACATCCGCTCCATCTCCACGCCGAACATCCACAGCGACAGCATGTTGAAGAGGATGTGCGAGATGCTCCCGTGCAGGAACATGTAGGTGAGCGGCTGCCAGATCCGGAGCCCAGTCAGCACTTCCGCAGGCTGGAGGCCGAACCAGAACAGAAGCCCGCCGACGGCCTGCTGCAGCACGAACACGCCGATGTTGATGATGAGAAGCGCCTTGACCGCGGGCGTGACTTGCCCCGGACCGAACGAGTAGGCGAAGTTCGAGCCAGAGTAGGAGCGCGGGCGCATCGATCCAGTCTCGTTCAACCCGGCGGAGGGCGCAAGGGCCAGCGGTCAGTTGCGGCGCAGGCGGCGCTTGATCAGCGAAACGGCTTCCGCGAACTGAGGTACGCGCAGTAGGTGCGCGGCCACCGCCAGGACAGCCAAGGCAAGCCCGATCGTCGCGCCGACGCGGACCAGCTGAGCGGCGATCCCGTTGCCCGGAATTCGCTCCGCGAGGAACGCATCGGCACCGACGGCGGCGGCGCCCATCAGCACCGCGGCAATCCCGATGCGAAGCAGCGCGCTGATGATGGCTCCGCCTTCGATGCCGCCCAGCCGTCGCCGCAGCATCATTAGCAGCAGCCCCGCGTTCAGCAGCGCCGCGATCGACGTGCCGAGCGCCAGGCCGCGATACCCCATCACCCGCACGAGCCCGAAGTTGAGCGCGGCGTTGGCCAGCACGGTGATGAAGCTGACGGTCACGGGTACGCGGCTCTGACCGAGCGCGTAGAAGGCCGGCGAGGCGATGCGCACCACCGAGTAGCCGAGCAGACCGACCGCATAGAACTGCAGCGCCGCGGCCGCGGCGATCGTGTCGGAGGGCATGAACCTACCGCGTTCGTACATGAGCCGGACAATCGGCTCTGCCAGCGCGATCAGCCCGACGGTCGCCGGCACGTTGAGGATCATCATCAGCACGAGGCCGTCGGCGATCGTCTTTTTCACCTTCGTGCTGTCGCCCTGCGCGAGCATGCGCGAGATGGCGGGCGTCGTGGCCGTGGCGATCGAGACGCCGAACAGGCCGATCGGCAGATACATCAGGCGGAACGCCGCGTCGAGCCACGACACCGCGCCCGTACCCTCGCGGGTGGCGAGCAACGTGTTGACGAACACGTTCACCTGCGTCGCGGCCAGCCCGATCGTGCCGGGGCCCATCAGCAGCAGCACCCGGCGCAGCCCCTCATCGCGCCAGTCGAGCACCGGCCTGTAGCGAAACCCCTCGCGCCGCAGCAGGGGCCACTGCACCAGCCATTGCGCCAGGCCGCCGACGATCGTGCCGATGGCGACGGCGGCGATGGCCGGCAGCCCGACCTGCGGCATCACGGCGATCAGGCCCACGGTGCAGACGATCGAGCCCACGTTGAACATCGCCGGTGAGACCGCCGGCACGAAGAAGTGGTGCAGCGCGTTGAGCATGCCCATGAACGCCGCGGCGAGCGCCACGAACGTGAGGAAGGGCAGCATGATGCGCGTCAGCAGGACGGTGAGCTCGAGCTTGCCCGGCACGTCGCCGTAGTCGCTGGCGAAGAGCCGCACCAGCGGCTCGGCGAACACCATGCCGAGCACGGCCACCACGCCCGTGATCAGGAGCAGCGCACTGACGACGTAGGCGCCCAGGCGGAACGCGGCCGGTTTGCCGCCCGCGGCGAGCGAACGCGCGAAGGTCGGCACGAACGCCGCGCTCATCGCCCCCTCGGCAAACAGGTCGCGCAGGAGATTGGGGACGCGATAGGCCACCTTGAAGGCGTCCATCGCATCGCCGGCGCCGAAGTAGTAGGCGAGCACCTGCTCGCGCACGACGCCGAGGACCCGGCTCGTCATGGTGGCCGCGCCGGCCGAGGCGGCCGACCGCGCCACGCTGGCTGGCGGGGCGGGTTCAGGCGCCAAGCGATCGGCGGACGGCCTCGTTGACGGCGCGCCCGTCCGCGGACTTGCCCGCGAGCTTCGGCATCACGGCCTTCATCACCTTGCCCATGTCCTTGGGCGAGGTGGCGCCGGTTTCGGCGATCGCGGCGGCGACGGCGGCCGCGATGTCGTCAGCCGACGCGGCTGGCGGCAGGTACTCCTCGAGCACCTTCAGCTCGCTCGTTTCCTTGTCCACCAGATCGGCGCGGCCGGCCTTGTCGAACTGCTCGATCGAGTCGCGCCGCTGTTTCACGAGCGCGGCGACCACCTGCAGCACTTCGGCGTCGTCGAGATCGCGCTTCTTCTCGACTTCCTTGTTCATGATCGCCGCCTTCAGCATGCGCAGCGAGGAGAGCCGCACCTGGCTCTTGGCCTTCATCGCGGCCGTGATTTCCGTGTTGATCTTGTCGCTCAGCGTCATGGTGTCAGTGATCCTGGTCGGAGTCGCCGAAGGTGACGTGCCAGTTCTCGGTCTGATCGTAGAACCCTTTCGGCACTTGCACCGCGTTGAGCTTCGCCGCCACCTCGACGCCCGACTTGACGCCGAAATAGCCGTTGCGCCGCAGCACCCGTCTGAACGAGCCGTGCAGCGCGTAGCATCGCACCTTATCCGAGTCTTCGGCGCGCGCGGCGCGATCGACCCAGCGCAGCAGCGTCTTGACCCCCGACACGTCGTCGGGGTGCGTCAGCAGATCCACGAGTATCGTCACCCGCCCGAGCGGCTCGTGCTTGTGACGGTACACCGCGTAGCCGTGCACTTCGCCCTGACGCTTGAGAGCGACGGCCGAGTAGCGCACGTGCGGCGGCTCGATGTACCGCCAGTTGAGATAGGCGGCGTCGCGTCGAACGGCGAGGTCGAACCGGTCGGCCAGCCTCTCCCAGAGCGCCGTGAACGAGGCGTCGAAGCGCCGCACCGGCTCGCACTCCGCCCGCAGCGGCCGCGACCGCGACAGCACCTGCACGAAGGGATAGGCCACGGCGCCCAACAGCTGGTTGATCGCCTGTGGCCAGTGCGGCAGCCGCACGGCCCGGCGCGTGAGCGGCTTCACCAGGTAGGGCAGAACCCGCGACTCGGGAAAGCGCATGCGGTCGAGCAGGGTGCGCGTGGCGGCCGAAGGCGCCAGCGCGAGACTGGCGCCGCTGTTGCGATCCCACGCCCGCATCAGCGCTTCGCCGTGCCCCC
>DATMDI010000581.1:0-7265 GCA_035557875.1 Vicinamibacterales bacterium | reverse complement strand
GCCACCGGCACGCTCCGCCCCGCTGGCCGAAGCCACCGCACCGAGCCGCGTCGGCGGGACGCTCCTCGACGTCGGCTGCGGCCAGGGCCTCACCCTGGCCCTGCTCGCTGAGGCGCGCCGCGCCTATCTGGCGGGCGCGTGGCCCGCCGGGTGGCCGTCGCCCCCGCAGTTCGACCGGCTGATCGGCATCGAAACACGAGGGCGCGTCGCGTCAGTCGCCGCGGCGGCACTGGCGGGAGACGCGGACGTGATTACCGCCGACGCCCGCACGACCGCGCCAATTCGTGCCAAGGCGATATTGTTGTTCGACGTCCTGCACATGATGAGCCTGGGGGAGCAGGAGTCGCTGCTGGCATCGATGGCCGCCGCGCTCGAGGCCGGTGGGGTGATGCTCATTCGTGAGGCCGATGCGGCGGCGGGATGGCGCTTCACTGCGATCAAGTGCGGCAACCGGCTCAAGGCCGTGGTCTACGGCGCCTGGACGCAATCGTTTCACTTTCGCACGGCCGCCGAGTGGCGCGCGTGCCTCGTGCGTCACGGTTTCGACGCCGAGGTCCGCGACATGTCCACGGGTACTCCGTTCGCGAACGTGCTGCTCGTCGCTACGCGTCGCGCTTCGTGACCGTCGAAGGCAGCAGCAGTGCCGGGAGCACCAACACCGATGCCGCGGCCAGTGCGAGCACGCTCACAACCGACACGAGGCCGATCGATCGCAGCGGGGGATAGGAGGATGTGACCAGCGTTCCGTAGCCGACGATGGTGATGATCGCCGCGACCAGGATCACTGGGGCGAGTTCGGCCGTGGCCGCCGCCGCGTCGCCCCGCTCTTGATGGCGGTGCACGAGATGGACGCCGTAGTCGACGCCAATACCCAGCAGCGTCACCACGGCGAACGCGGCGAAGAGATCCAGTTGCACGCCCACCAAAGCGAGAATCCCGGCGGTCCAGATCAGCCCGATGGCCGTTGGCGCCAACGCGAACAGCGACAGACGCCAGTCGCGGAAGGCGGCGACGACGAGCAGCAGCACGAGCGCGGCGCCGACGCCCAACCCCTTGAGGAACTCCGGCACGAACGCGGCGGCGAGGTCCCGGTTCACGAGCGGCAACCCGGTCAGGGTCTGGTGCGGATCCACCTGATCGACGATCCACTGCACGCGGGCGACCTGGTCGTCGTTCGACGCCAGCACATAGGTGGCCAGCTTCCAATGTCCACCGTCGCGGACGACGAACCGCGCGATCAGATCGGCAAGGCCGTGGCTGACGTAGTCGTCGTAGGTGAGACGCTGCGACGCGCCGAGCAGACGCGGCAGCCGCTCGGAAAACGGCGCGAACGACCCGGGACGGAATCCGTGCTCGACGCCCGCCCGTTCCAGCGCCTGCCGCACGGCGGCGGGCGAGAGTCCCGAACTGGTGATCCGGGCGATGGCGCGCGTTTGGCTGGCGTCGGAGGGTAGAAACCAGGACGCCGCCTGCACGCGAAGGTCAGGCAGGTCCGCGGCGAGCCGCGTCGTGAGCCGCTCGTTGGTTTCGAGCAGGGCGTCCAGGTCTACGCCGTCGTCGAGCACGACGTAGACCGTGGTCGGCAGCCCGAACGCCGAGCCGACCCGTTCCTCGAGCCGCGCGGCTTCGGTGTCCGAGCGCAGCCGTTCGAGGCTTGCATCGATCCGCAGCCCTCTCGCCGCGAGGCCGAGCACCGCGGTCAGTACCGCGGCCGTGACGAGGATGAGCCGTCGCCGCGCGCTGATCCATCCTGCCAGCCGGGGCAGGCCGAGCGTGCGGCGCCGCTCGCGGGGCGCCTGCCGCGGCAGCAGAGCCGGCACCAGCAGCAGCGTCAGGATGCCGCAGATCACCATGCTGTGGCCGACCAGCATCCCGAGCTGCTGCAGACTTGGGAAGTCGACGAACATCAGGCCGTAGAAGGTCGCCGCCGTCGTCCACATGCCGAGCAGCATGCTGGTGGCCGGGCCCGAGATCCTCGACGCGGTATCGGCGGAGCCAGCTGGCGTGAGATACGCCACATAGAGCAGCACAACACCGTCGATGCCGAGCCCGAACAACATGGCGCCGGCGCCGGTGCCGGCGGTCGAGAGCTGCGCGCCGGCAAAGCCCAGCCCGCCCAGCACCAGGACGAGCGACAGCGTCGAGGGGAGCGCGCCGACCGCGACCAGCCAGCCGCTGCGGAAGACGATGAAGAGCAGCGGCAGGATCACCACCAGCGAGCCGGCGCTGTTCACGATGCTCTCGCGTCGCACCAGCGCCTCGGTTTCCACCGCGACGCGATGGCCTCCCGCGAACTCGACCCGCAGCGGCGGCAGTGGATCGGCCTCTGCGTCTGCGGCGGTCACCGCCTTCACGCCGGCAGCGATCGCCTGCAGGCGCTGATCGAGCGCACGCGAGAACTCCGAATCGAATGGCGGGCGCCGGGGACGCGCGATGACGATGCGGCTGCGGCCGTCTGCGGTGACGTATCCGCCCGAGGCCGCGGCGCCGCTCAGGCCGGTCTCCATGCCGCCGGCGGGCTTCAGCAGCGACAGCAGGCCCGCCGGGTCTTGACGTACCAACTCGGCGACTTCGGCGGACGGAACCGTCAGCAGTTCGCGGCTGTGCCCGACCGCCTGCGTGAGCGCCGCCGGTTCGAGACGGCGGAGCGCTTCGTCGCGTGCGCCTGCGTCGAGCAGGAGGAGCAGGCGATCGGCCAGCCACCCGAGGTCGCGGGACCGATCGACCACCCCCGCTTCGACCGCGGCAATCTCCGGCGCGGCCTTCAGCCCCTCGATCCAGGCATCGATCTCGTCGCGGTAATCGTCGATGGCGCGGCCGTCGGGGGTGGTGAAGATGACATACAGCTGGTCCAGCGTGCCGAAGCGGGCCAGGAATTCACGAAAGGCGGGAATGGCGCGGCCGTGCTGCGGAAGCAGCGCGAGGATGTCGGCATCGAAGGACAGCCGGCGTGCTCCTTCGGCCGATGCGAGCACCAGGCAGCCGACCCCAATCAGCACCGCGATCCGCCAGCGGCTCGACCACGCGACGATTGCCGGCACGGCGGGGTTCGACACGATTCGGTAAGTCTATGGTGGCGGGTAACGGCGGTCCAGCCAACGGACGCGCGTGGCCCGCCGCCTTCAGCGATCGAGGGCGAAGGCGTCCGGTGGGATCGTGGCGTTGGGTTCGACGTCGTCGAACACCATCATCTTGGTGTCGGTATTCGCGAACGACAGCCGGATCGCGCCGAGCAGAAACGACGGCCGCTCCACGAAGAGGTCGAGGCGGGTCACCGTCTCGCGCACCTGCCGCCGCCTGGGCGTGAGCCGGACCTCGAAGCTTCGGGGACGCTCGCCCGGATCGTGGACTTCGACGTCGAACTGTTTGAGCAGTTCGTCGGCGGACTCGTTCGCCAGGTACTTCTGCACCCGGCCTTGCGCCGACGCGATGTTGGACGTCTCCCGCAGGTGCCGCGCCGGCCAGGACGTCGTCATTCGATCGCCGTCGATTAGCACGAGCCGCGCCTCGGGGTCGGTGTAGCGGAGCATGACGCGCGCCGGCCGCTGCACGGTGAGCGTGCCGCGGGCCACCAGTGGACGCGTGAGGAGCGACGACGTGGTGGTCTCGGTGAACCGGGCGGTCAGGGTCTTGATGGCGGCACCGGCCTGGTGACCGCGCGAATAGAGATCCCGAAACGACTCGCGAGTAGAGGTCCCTGAGGGCGACTGTGCCGGAGGCGCGGCGCTGAGGGTCACGACGATGACGGCCGTGGCAAACACCGCCATCCACGCGCGCGCGCGGCTTGGAAGGCGCATCGAGCAGATGATAACGTACGCGCCGTGCGGCCACCGGTGCGCGTTTCGGGGATCGGCATCGTGTCGGTATTCGGTACCTCGCACGATGCGTTTCGCGACGCCCTCCTCGACGGCCGCACCGCGATCGCGCCGATCACCGCCTTCGACACCTCCGGCTGCCGGACGACCCTGACCGCGGCGATGTCCGGCTTCGACGCCAGTGCCTGGATCCCTCCCATGAAGTTGCGTCGCCTCGATCGCACGGGCGTCTATGCGGTAGCGGCAACCAGGCTGGCTCTCGAGGATGCGGGCGTGCGCATCCCGGACGGCGGCGACGACGGAATCGGCGTCGTGCTCGGCAGCGCCACGGCCGGCGGCCAGTCGACGCAGGTGTTTCTCGAGGCCATGTTGCGCGGCGGGCCCACGGGAGCGCCGGCGCTGTTGTTCGACAGCACCGTCGGAAACGCTGCGGCCGGCCTGACGGCGCTGGAGTTCAAGCTGCGCGGCCCCAACATCACGCTCAGCCACAAGGAGGCGTCGGGACTCGCCGCGATCGTCGGCGGGGTGGACCTTCTTCGTGAGGGCCGGGCCACGTCGTTGTTCGCGGGTGGGATCGATGCCCTCTACGAGACCGTGTTCAAAGGGCACGATCGGTTCAAGGTGATGTCGCGGGAGCGGGCCTTTTCGCGCCGGCTGGCCCCGTTCGATGCCGATCGATCCGGGTTCGTGATGGGGGAGGGCGGATTCGGCCTGTGGCTCGAGCCCGACAACGGCGCGCCCGGGCGCCGCGGCGATCTTCTCGGGGTCGCGGCCTCGGGCGCCGCGGTGACGCTGAATGCGTGGCCGCACGATCCCGAACCGCTCGCGCGGACGATGTCTCAGGCGCTCGACGAGTGTGGGCTCGCCCCTGCCGACGTCCACGTCGTCTACGCCTCGGCCAACGCGACCCATGCGCTCGACGCGGCCGAAGCGCGCGCGATTGCCTGCGTCTTCGGCGACGCGCCCGTCGTCACGTCGCTCAAGGGCGCGATCGGCGAAGGGGGCATGTCAGGCGCCGCCGCCTGCGCCGCTGCGTTGTTGTGCGGCGCCGTAGGCGAAGTGCCCCCCATCGCCGGGCTCGTCGAGCCGGCACCCGAGGCCGCGGTGCTGCGTCTTGCCCGCCGGCGGACGCGCGCGCCAGGCCCGGTCGCCGTCGTCAACAGCTTCGCCAGCGGCGGCGCGCTCTTCAGTGCTGTCCTGCGCGTGGTCGCATGACCGCGGCCGTCGGCCGGACCTTGTCGTGTATCATGCGTTTTCGGCTTGATGATCGCTGATCCTGAATGTCCGTCGCCCCCGATGCCTTGAGTCTCGCCGGCCGTATTGCGGTCGTCACTGGAGGCTCGCGCGGCATCGGCCGGGCGATCACGGAACTGCTTTCGGAGCGCGGTGCGGCGGTGGGCATTGCCTTTCGCGATCGTGAGCAGCCCGCTCGTGAACTCGCAGCGGCAATTGTCGGGCGTGGCGGGCGGGCCTGGGCCGGCCGCTGCGATGTTGCGGACGAAGCCTCGGTGGCGGCCTTCTTCGAACAGGTCGCGGCCGCTTTGGGAGCCGTCGACGTTCTTGTGAATAATGCCGGGATCACGCGCGACGTGCACGTGGCGCTCATGGCGACGGCTCGATGGGACGAAGTCATCGGGGTCAATCTCACCGGTGCATATCACTCGGTGCGCGCCGTCGTAAACGGAATGATGATGCGAGGGTGGGGCCGCAGCATCAATGTGTCTTCGCCCAGCGCACGAGTGCCACTGCCGGGGCAGACCGGTTACGCCGCATCGAAGGCCGGACTCGAAGGGTTCACGCGAGCCCTCTCTCGCGACCTGGCGGGGAAGGGTGTGCTGGTCAACGCCGTGTCGCCGGGTCTCGTAGAAACGGAACTTCTGGACATCATGCCTCCTCGCGCACGTGAGGCTCATCTGAAGACGGTGTCGGTCGGCCGGATGGGCCGGCCCGACGAGGTGGCGTCGCTCGTCGCGTTCCTCGCGTCGGATGCAGCCAGCTACATCACCGGTCAGGTGATTTGCGTCGATGGTGGGCTGCTGTGAGCGACACTACGCCGATGCCCGACTCCCAGGCCGCGCTCAAGGTCGAGTTGAAGCGCGCGCTGGTGCGCGGCTTGCACCTGCCGATGTCGCCAGACGAGATAGCCGACGACACGCCGCTCTTCGGCGCCGGACTCGGGCTCGATTCGATCGACGTGCTCGAACTGGTGCTGGAACTCGAGCGGTCGTTCGGCGTGCAGATTCGAGACGAGGAGACGGCCATGGAAGTCTTTGAGTCGATCAACACCATGGCCGACTTCGTCCAGCGTAACCGCTCCTGTAAACCAGACTGACCTCGGAAAAGGTGAGATGGCCGGCTCACCGCCCCTTCCATGAACCTCGAACGCCGGGGCGCCATCCTCGCAGTCGCGCTGTTGTGCGCGATTGGTCTTGCCGCCCCGGCCGGCGCACAGCCGGCCGCCGAGACGCAGATGCGGATTGCGCTCGACGATGGCCCGGATGGCGCCGCTCTTTCAGTGCTCGATCAGGCGGGCACGCTGGCCTTTCCCGTCGCCGTGCGCCTCGAACTCCGCGACCCGCTGGCCACCGCGCTGAGCGATGCGAGGCTCGCCGCGCTCGAGCGCCGCAAGATTCCTCTCTGGCTTGCCATCCCCGCGCCACTCTCAGCCGCTGACGTCGAACTCTGGCGCGGCGAGGTACGTGCGCTGCTCGAACGGCGTCAGCTCACGCTGAGCATCCTGGAAGTCGTCGTCGACCGTCAGCCGGCGTCCGTAGCCGCCTTTGCCATGCAAGTGGCGGCCACCGAAGCCCGGGCGCGCCGGCCCGGTGTCGTGCTGGCCATTGGCGGGCCGGGCATGGCCGATGCTGACCGCCGCCGAGAAATCTACGTAGCCGACCTGGCGCCGTACGTCGATCTGCTTGCGGTCGCTACCAGTGGCGACGGCATCTCCGCGTGGCTGCGGCAGGTCGATCCATCGGCCCGGCTCGCGCTGCGCGGCGCGGCCGACGCGCCTCCCGGCGTCGAGCCGACGCGCCGGGTCGTGGAGGACGTGCTCGTCGATGTCGGGACCGAAGTGGCCGCGCGAGCGTGGCGCGCCTCTGACCTCACGGGCGAGGCCCTTCGCGCGCTCGCTCCCCTTGCGGCCCTGCTGACGCATCCGGTGTCGGCGCTCGATGCCGGCGCCGTGGGGCTGCGGCTCACGACGGGGCAGCAGAGCGTGCTGACGTCGGTGCGCCATCGGTTGCTGTTCGACACGGGCACCTTCTCGACATTTCTCGTCTACTGGGGTGACGCCGCAGGGGCGCCGCTCGATGTATCGCTGACCCTCCCTGTGGAGGGCGTGCCCGGTCTCCGCGACCTGCTGACGGGTGCACGACCCGCGGTGACGGGCTACCGGCGCGACGCCACCACGCGCCGCATCGATGTCTCGGTGCCGCTGACGGGCCGGCC
>DATMDI010000580.1:0-2984 GCA_035557875.1 Vicinamibacterales bacterium | reverse complement strand
CGCCGCTTTTTCCGAGTCGGCTTCGGCCTGGACGGCGGTGAGGTGGGCGAGACGCGCTTCTTCGGCTTCGGCCTTGGTGCGGTTGATCTGGTCGCTGAGCGTCTGGTCCGCTTCGGCACGCAGGCGCGCCACTTCCGCTTCGAGGCGGGCGCCGGTTTCTGCACGAACGCGGGCCACTTCGGATTCAAGCGCGGTGGCTGCCGTCCGCTCGGCATTCTTCCGCGCGTCGTCCATCGCCGCGGCACGCAGCTGATCGGCCTCGGCCTGTGCGCGCGCCAGGTCCGCCTGGGCGGCTTCGGCCGCTTCTGCCCGGGCCCGCGCGAGCTCGGCGGCGAAGCGTTCTTCTTCCGCCTGCCGCAGGCGCGCGAATTCCTGCGTCATCGCTTCACGCGCGCTGACTTCCGCCTCGGCTCGGGCCCGCTCCACTTCCTGCTGACGACGGCGCTCGCTCTCTTCTTCGAGTCTGGCGACCTCGCGGGCGCGCTCGGCCTCGGCTTCGGCGCGGGCGCGATCGAGCTCCTCCTGGCGGCGGCGCTCGCTCTCCTCTTCGAGCCTGGCGACCTCGCGGGCGCGCTCGGCCTCCGCTGCGACGCGGGCACGCTCGACTTCTTCTTCGAGTCGCGCCCGCTCGGCGTCGGCTTCGGCGCGGACACGTTCGATTTCGGAGGCGAGCTTGGCTTCCGCCTGCGCCTGAACGAGCGCGATCTCGGCGGCGTGCACCTCGGCATCCACGCGCTCGTCGCCGTCCCACCCGCCATCGATGTCGATCAGGACCTCGTCGCCGCCGTCCGGCTCGGCCTCCTCGGTTTCCTCGTCCTCGGTTTCCGGTGCTCCTTCGTAGTCGAACGAGATCGAAGCCCCGCCGAGCTGATTGATCAGCGAATCGATGTCGCTGTCGGGTGCGGCCGCCGAGGCGTCTGGCACCAGTGGTGCCGATGCCGCGTCACTCGCCGCTTCGACGGTGCCCAGGAGATGTGCGGCAGCGGTATCGAAATCGGTCTCGGGTGGTGTCTCGAGGCCAGCGGCAATCTCCTGCGGCGTGACGAAGGCATCTGCCCGCGGGGTAGGAGGCGTCGCCGGTTCAGGTGCGGCGGCGGGCTGCGCTTTTGGCGTCGGGGCGGCCGCGGCGGCCGCGCGGCGCGAGGCGCCCTTCGCGCCGAGGGCTCCGATGATCTGCTGGATGAAGTCGTGCGGAGCCGGGACGTCGGAGGTGGCCTGCTTTCCCCATCCGAAGCCGAAGCGGGACGACTTCTGTTTCTGCGTCGATTGATCGGCGCCGTTGAGGGCCGGAATCGTGAGGACCTGCGGAACCTCGCCCTCGGTCAGCGATCGCAGGTGTTTGAGCACCGTCTGCTGATGCCGCTGTGCGACCGAGCGGCCGAACAGAAGGATATCCGGCACCTGCCGGTTCATCGCGACGATCGCGGCGTAGGCAGAGGTGACGACGACCAGCTCCGCTTCGAGCTGCTCGCGTACAAGCTGCCTCAGGCTGTCGGCCTGAGAGGAATCCGGTTCGATGGCGAGAACGACGCTCATTTCACGTCCTGACCACGAGCGGGGGCCGTGCGGAAGGGTGCGCGGGCATCGTGCCTGCCTGATGGAGCGTGTCCCCGTTGCCGCAATGCTTGGTCAACCGATCAACCCCGTGTTCCCACCATCGACAAGTGATCCGTGGCCGCAGACGACGCCTGTATCGTGTCGTCCCATGACGATCTGCGCAGGTGCGTGTAGCGAAGCCGGGCTCTGTGTTCAGATCTCTTCTATCGGCACCCCGCAAGAATTTCTCAACGGTGCCGTTCCCGGGTAGGCCACTGCCGCCATGGATCCGGTAGCCGGCTGGTATCATCAGTGACCGATGTTGCCCACAATTGACTGGACTGGCGAAACGGTCGTGATGATCGACCAGCGGAAGTTGCCTGCCTCCGAGGTTTACGTGACCTGCCGGACGGCGCAGGACGTGGCGAAAGCCATCAAGACAATGGTGATTCGGGGTGCGCCGGCCATCGGCGTGGCGGCGGCGATGGGGCTGGCGCTCGGCATGCGCCGCAGCAAGGCCAGTGGCACCAAGCAGTTCGCCACTGAGTTCCAGAAGCTGTGCGAACTGATGGCCGCGACGCGCCCGACGGCGGTCAATCTCTTCTGGGCCATCGATCGCATGAAGCAGGCCTTCGCCGAGGAGGCCCAGCGGGGAGCCTCGGTCGCCGAGATCTCGGATCGGCTGATGCGCGAGTCGCACGCCATTCACGACGAGGACGTACAAAGCTGCCGGACCATGGGCGCCCACGGCGCGACGCTGGTGCCCGACACTGCACGCATCCTCACCCACTGCAATGCCGGCGCACTGGCGACGGCCGGCTACGGCACAGCGCTCGGCGTCATCAGGGCGGCGGCCGAGCAGGGGAAGCGGGTGGCGGTGCTGGCGGACGAGACCCGTCCGTTTCTGCAGGGCGCACGGCTGACCGCCTGGGAACTGGTCAAGGACGGCATCGACACGACGGTCATTACCGACAACATGGCCGGGACGATGATGCGTCTCGGTGACGTGGATCTGGTCGTCGTGGGAGCCGACCGGATCGCGGCCAACGGCGACGTCGCCAACAAGATCGGCACCTACTCCGTGGCGGTGCTGGCGCGCGAGCATGGCATCCCGTTCTACGTGGCCGCGCCACTCTCGACCATCGACCTGCAGACGCCCACGGGCGCGCAGATACCGATCGAGGAGCGGCCCGAGCGCGAGGTGACGCACGTCGGCGGCGCCAGGCTCACGCCGGCCGGTGCACGGATCCGCAATCCGGCGTTCGACGTGACCCCGGCAAAGTACGTCACCGCCATCATCACCGAACGCGGCATCGCCAAAGCGCCCTACGAGTCATCTCTGCCAGCGCTCTCCGGGCAGGTGGCCCATGCGGCCGCAGAGTCCTGATCTGATGACAGACCTGCCGGGCCTGCTACGCGAGGCCCGGCCTACACCCGACGCCGGGGCC
>DATMDI010000579.1:0-10969 GCA_035557875.1 Vicinamibacterales bacterium | reverse complement strand
CGCTCCACCCGGTGTCCTGCACCAGCGCCGGGCGGCCGGCCGCCAGGTAGCACTCGGTGCGGTCGCTGAACCAGCCTGACCGATGCGCCACGTAGGCATGCTTGGCGACGCCGAACTCGGCCTTCGAGTCCTGGATGAAGTCGCGATACTGCCACGGCGTTCGCGACACGCCCATCGCGTCCACGGTCTGCCAGCCGTGCTCGCGGAGCAGCGCTTGCGGGCCGTTGACGGCGAGCTCGAACTGCTGCGGCGTGCGCGCGGGCAGGTCGATGAATTTCACGAACTCGCGGTCCTTGTTGCCGTCCACGTCGGTGAAGCTCTCGATTCGCCAGGTCATGACCGTGGTGAAGCGATCGCCGCGCGGCGGCCGCCCGGGGCGCCACAAACCGGTGACCACGGGCTGCCACGTCTTGTGCCAGGTGAAGCCGCCGGTGGGGACGTCGCAGGCGGGCGTGCCGATGTTGGCGCCGAAGGTGAACAGGTGATCGAAGCCGCGGAAGAACTCCACGTACCAGGCGTCGCCCTTGGCGAGCGCGAGCTGCGTGAACACCGGGTCGGAATCGACGAAGACGCGCCGCGGAATCCGCGCGTACTCGTCGCGCCAGAACCAGGCGCCGCCGGACAGGTTGATGAAGAGGTCGGCGTCGGCGCAGAAGCGGGTGAGAGTTTCGCGCGAGGCGCCGTGGTACGAGCCGTCGTAGTTGACGAGGCTCCAGCGCTCGCCCAGCCCGAACGGTGCCAGAGCGTCGTGAATGTAGGCGGTGCCGTAACCGGGATCCTCGGTGCGGGCGTTCTGCACCGGGTCGTAGATGCACTCGCCGGTGTCTTCGACGTAGAACACCTCGTGCCCCAGATCGCGGAGGCCGAGCAGGTACATGAGCGAGCACCAGGTCACGCCGCCAAACGGGTAGCGGGCGATGATACCGGCGAGGACGATTTTCACGAGCGCGGATCCTGAGGCTACAACGACTGGATCAGCTCGTCGACCGACTCGGGGTCGTCGAGCGAGCGGCCGACCGACAGCCGCGCGCACATCCGGCGATAAAGCTCGTTCGACTCGACGAGCTCGTCGTGCGTGCCCTGGGCGAGGACGCGGCCGTCGTGCAGAACCAGGATGCAGCTCGCGTCGCGAATGGTCGAGAGACGGTGGGCGATCACGAGCGTCGTCCGGCCGGCGCGGAGCCGCCGCAGGGCGTCGAAGACGATCTCCTCGGAGATGGCGTCGAGCGACGAGGTCGGCTCGTCGAGCACCAGGATCGGCGCGTCCTTGAGCAGCGCCCGGGCGATGCCCAGCCGCTGGCGCTCGCCGCCCGAGAGCGTGGCGCCGGCTTCGGCCACGAGCGAGTCGTAGCCGTGTGGCAGCCGTTCGACGAAGGCGTGCACGTGGGCGGCACGGGCCGCGGCTTCGACCTCGTCGCGGCTGGCGTCGAGCCGGCCGTAGCGGATGTTGTCGGCGATCGAGCCCGCAAACAGCACCGGTTCCTGCGGGACGAGGGCGATGCGCGAGCGGAGGGAGCGCAGATCGTAGTCGCGCACGTCCACGCCGTCGATGACGACCCGGCCGGCGGTGGGGTCGTAGAACCGCGGCAGCAGGTTCGCCAGCGTGGTCTTGCCCGCCCCGGTCAGCCCAACCAGGGCGACCAGCTCGCCCGGACGGGCTGCGAAGCTGATGTCCTCGAGGATCGCGCGGTCGTCGTAGGCGAACGACACGTGCTCGAAGCGGATGTCGCCGGCCACGCCCGCGGCGTCGCGGCCGCCGGGTGCGGCGACAGGCTCGGGCGTGAGGGCCAGGATCTCGCGGACACGGCGCGCGCTGACGACCGCCTGCTGCAGCGAGCCCGTCGTGTGGGCGATCGACGACAGCGGATTGTAGACGGCGGCGAGATAGGCGATGACGACGAGGAGGCTCCCGACGGTGAGGGTGCCCTCGAGGACGTGCAGGCCGCCGACGACGAGGACGAGCGCGGTGCCTGAAAGCGTGATCGCGCTCACCGCGACCGAGAACAGCGATTCCTGCCAGGTGAGACGCAGCCGCGCCCGCATGGTGCCGTCGCCGGCGTCGCGGAACCGCCCCAGTTCGTGCGGCTCGCGCGCGAAGCTCTTGACGACCTTGATGGACGAGAGGATTTCGAACATGCGCTCGACCAGCGACGACTCGAGCGCCTTGACGCGCTCGGCGCGGTCCACCATCCGGCGCGAGTAGTAGCGCAGCGCGGCCCAGAGGAACGGCACGACCACGAGCGAGAGCAGCGCCAGCGCGAGATCGAGCCGCACCAGGATCGCGAACATCACGGCGAGCTTCAACACCGCCATTGCCAGCGGGAACACGCCGCCAATGATCAGATCGTTGACGCAGTAGGCGTCGGTTTCGAGGCGGTAGACCGAGTCGGCGGTGCGGGCGGTGACGTGATGCCGCAGCGGCAGCGCCTGAAGGTGTGACAGCAGCGAGCCGCGGAGGTCGTAGACGATGCGCTGGCCGGTGTCGACCTGCAGCTGGGTGTGTGCCATCAGCACGATCTCGGAGGCGAGCTGCAGCAGGAGGCCGGCGACGACGATCACCACGAGGAGCGCCGCGGCGCCCCCGCCCGAGAGCGCCAGCATCGGTGCCGCGAGCGGCGCGGGCAGCGGGTGGCCGCCGAGCACGTTGTCGACCACGGCCTTGAGCGGCCACGGCGCCAGCGCGGCGAGGGCGATTTCAAGGAGCGACAGGGCGACGATCGCCAGGACGCGCGCCCGGTAGGGGCGCAGGAAGGACAGGGTCCACCGGGCAAGCGTCATCCGCTCGACCTCAGGTCACCTTGCGGCCCGCCGGCCGCCGCGGCGTCGCGGCAAAGTCGCGATGGGCGGGTCTCGCGAGTGAAACGGCAGTGACGCCGCTCGAGCTGGCGTCCTTCACATAGAGCCATCCGGAATGATGATACGAAAGCCGCGATGGCATCACGAAGCGCAGTTGACCGCCCAGCGTCGAGATGACGCCTTCCGGATCGACGACGCGAATGCGCCCGTTGAGCGAGTCGGCGATGTAGAGCGTGAGCGCCCTGCCGGCGAGCACGACGGCGACCCCCATCGGCGCTGCGAGGCGCGCCTGCGCCGCGGGCCCGCCATCGCCCCCCGCGCCGGGCAGCCCGTCGCCCGCCACCGTGGTGATGATGCCGGTGGCTGCGGCAACGCGCCGAATGCGGTTGTGCCCGGTGTCGGCGATGTAGACGTCGCCGTTGGGAGCGAGCGTGACGCCGACCGGATTCAGGAGGTGGGCGGCCACCGCCGGTCCGCCGTCGCCCACGAGGCTCGGATCGCCGGGCGTACCGCTGCCGGCGATCGTCCGGATCATCCCGGTGGCCTGCTCGACCAGCCGCACCCGGTGGTTGAGCGTGTCGGCGATGTAGAGATCGCCGTTGCGGGCCACGGCCAGACCGCTCGGTCCGTTGAGCGCCGCCTGCGCCGCCTGCTTGCGGTCGCCGTCGAACCCGCCGGCGCCGGAGCCCGCGATCGTGATCGTCCGTCCGCTCGGCCGGTCGATGCGGCAGATGCGGTTGTTGCGCGAATCGGCCACGAAATAGTCGCCGTCCACCGCCAGCACGATATCGGCGGCGCCGTCGAACGGAACCGGCACGCCGATGACGCGCCGGCCCGAGCCGGGAAGCCGCTCGGAGGCGCGCAGCGCGTCGAGCGCCGTCTGCGGCCGGAAGCGGCGGATGAGACCGGTCTGCGCGTCGGCGACGAGCACGTCGCCGGTGCTGTCGATGGTGACGCCGCCGCTCGGAGCCGTGAGTGCGCTGGCGGCGGCGTCGCGCGGGGCGGCCGGCCGTTGCGCCAGTGCCCGCCTGGCGACGACGTCCTGAACGAGCGACACGCCGCCGACGGCGGCGCTCGCCATGATGATGGTGACGAGTGCCGCCTGCGCCCGCTGCGCCGCGGTGGCCGGCCGCAGCCGGAAGCGCGGCCGGGTCGAGGGCAGGGTGGAGGTGACCGGCACGAAGCCTTCGGCCAGCGTCGCGCGATGGAGCGCGCGATCGAGGAGGGCCGCCGCCCGGGTGGTCTGCCAGATCGCGCGCAGCAGGATCGCGGTGACCGCCACCACCGACGCGCCGCTGATCGATGGCCACCGCAGGGCGATGGCGGCGCTGGTGACCGCCACGAGCAGGACGGCGAGTGTCAGGGCCTGTACCGCGCCGAGGAAGCTCGGCCCCATCCGGGTTTCGACCCGCAGCAGGCAGCGCCCCTCGGCGTGCTCCTCCACGAGGGCCCGTGCGTGCAGCCAGCCCCAGCGGTGGACGGCGATGCTCAGGTCGCGCGTCGCCCGCCAGCCGTCGTCGAGATCGATCGGCCGCGCCGGCCGCGCCGCGCGCAACTGGCCGGCCAGTTCCGTAAGCAGGGCACTGTGGCTGGCCCAGGTCTCGCTCCAGAACGTCCGCTGCGCCGAGCCGCCGACGAGCAGGAGCGCCGACCGGACCGCGTCGCGGAGCGACGGCACCGGCGCTTTCCAAAGCACACGGGTGACGTGCTCGGGCGCCACCGTGGTCGGGGGCGACCACATGCCGCGGATGCGGCCGTACACGCGCGCCATCGGCTGCACGAGGTGCAGCCACGCGATTGTCGTCCGGTAGCGCAGGCGGCCCCGCCACGTTTCCGTGCCGGGCAGCCTCGACAGATCCGAGCGGGCGGCGAAGAGCGAGCAGCGCACGATCGTCGTGCCCCACCCGAGCAGCCCCGCGGCGAGCAGCAGCAGCGCTTCGACGGGGTAGGCGACGACGAACCCGGCCGGTACACCGGCCACGCACAGCAGCGTCGAAATCACCATCCACGACGCGGAGTGCGGCGCGAACTGCAGCGGGTTCACGTCGGTGCGGTAGACGCCGGGGAACGCGGCCGTGCCCCACACGCCGGTGTTGATGCGCCGGCCCGACAGCGAGCGGACGAACGGGAGCGGGCTGTAGATTCGGCCCCGCCACAGCATCTGACCACCGATGAACTTCTCAGGATGGTGGGCGTCGAGCCAGGTCTCGCCCTCTCCGTAGCCCACCTGTTGCCGCCAGTAGCCCTTCACCGTGCCGCGGTGGTGATGCCACACGAGGGCCGAGGGCGCGAAGCCGATCTTGAAACCCTTGGCCTGCAGCCGCCAGCACACGTCCACGTCGTCGCCGGCGCGGAGGTAGACCGGGTTGAATCCGCCGATGCCGGCGAGCGCGTCCCGGCGGAAGGCCATGTTGCAGCCCGGCACGTGCTCGGCCTCGCGATCGTCGAGCAGCACGTGGGTGGGGCCGCCAGGCGCGCGCGCCACGCATTGGGCCACGAACGGGTCGTCGGGCGGCACCACGTTGGGACCGCCGGAGCCGACGAACGCCGACGTGAGCATCGGCTGCACGAGATACGTGAGCCAGTCCGGATCGACGCGTACGTCCGCGTCGGTGTAGGCGACGATGGCGCCGATGGCCTCGGCGAGACCGAGGTTGCGGGCGGCGCTGAGGCCGCCGTTCGGAATGTCGATGACGCGGACGCCGGGATAGCGCCGGGCGCGGGCGCCGGTATCGTCACGCGAGCCGTCGTTGACGACAATCACCTCGAAATCGGGGTAGGTGAGCGCGCCGAGAGAGGCCAGGCAGCCGTCGATCGTGTCGGCGGCGTTGTAAGCGCAGACCACGACCGAGACCTTGGGCCACGACGCGCGGACCTCGGGCGCGAACGGTGCATCGGCAAACGCTTCGCGCACCGCGGCCAGCGCCGGCTTCGGCTGACGTGCCGCGTCCACGAGGCCGAACGTCCAGTCGTGCACAGGGTGCCCGCCGCGCCACCACTCGTCGGTCCACGAGAAGGCGATGGCCCCGCAGGCGCCTTCGGCAAACGCAGTGCGGATGTGGCTGGCAGTGATGCGGGCCTGGCCATCCGCGCCCTCGCGGATGCTGTCGGCGCCGGCTTCGGCCAGCAGCAGCGGCCGCTCGCCCGCGATGTGCTGCAGCCGCGCGAGATAGGCGCGAAGGTCGGGTTCGCGGTGCAGGTAGACGTTGAAGGCGCAGATATCGAACGCGTCCACGTCCAGGTACTCGGTCGGCGGAAAGTTGACGTAGGTGAGGAGGCTCTCGGGCGAGCCCGACTTCACCTCGTGATACAGGTCGCGCAGGAAGCGCTCGATGCGCTTCTGCCCGTGCCAGCGCACCACCGCCGGCGGAATCTCGTTGCCGAGCGCGAAGAGCAGCGACGCTGGATGCGCCGCGAGCGCACGGACGGATGCGGCCGTGTCACGCCGGATCTGCGGCAGGAGAGCGCGATCGTCGAGGAAAGCGACGTGCTGCGTCCACGGCACGCCGATCATCACCTTCAGCCCATGCCGCGCCGCTTCGTCGAGCAGCGCTTCGCCAGGCACGGTGTACGTGCGCACCGTGTTGACGCCGGCCTCTGCCATCAACGCGAAGTCGCGCGCGACCTGTTGAAGGGGAGGGAACTGGTATCCGTCGGCGTCGGGCTCGAAGGTGCCGTACGCCACCCCCTTGAGGAGGAAGCGTCGTCCGTCGACCTCGACGAACTTGCCTGAATTCAACAACTTATTACTATCTTGGCGCCCCATTACGCAGCCGTCAAGGTTGCTGGGACAGTGCCTGGGCGTGGCCGAGTCGGCCGGCTCGTCTGACGCGCCGCCTCGCTATGCTAGGGCGGATGTCCGTTCCGACGCCCGTCATTGCCGCAGCCTTTGCTGCCAGTTTTCGTGAATTCCGCGATCGCGTGCACCGGCTCGCGGATAGCGTGTCCGACGCGCAGTTCTGGGCCCGGCCGTACGGCTATGGCAACAGCCTGGGGCACCTGGTGCTGCACTTGACCGGTAACCTCAATTTCTTCGTCGGGCGTCACATGGCGGGGACCGCCTACGTCCGCGATCGCGACCGCGAGTTTCACGATCCCGCGCCGCCGTCCAAGGCGGAGGCTCTGCGACAGCTCGATGCCGCGGTGGACCTCGCGATCGCCACGGCGGAGGCGCACACGGCGGACGACTGGGAGGCGGGCTACTCGGTGCCGGGGGCCGACGGCATTCGCGACCGGTTCGCGATGTTCCTGCGAGTGACCACGCACTTCCACCACCACGTCGGCCAGATGATCTATCTGGTGAAGGAGCACGCAAAGCAGGCGGAGGCGGCGGCCGAGTCGGGCGCCGGCCAGTCCATCCGCTATGCGCACACGAACCTGGTCGCCCGCGACTGGCGCCGGCTCGGAGCGTTCTACGAACAGGCGCTCGGCTGTGTGCGGCTGGATCCGGAGCGCGAGCTCTCGGGCGACTGGCTCTCGCGCGGCACCGGCGTGCCCGCTGCCCGAATCGTGGGCGCGCACTACCGGATGCCTGGCGGTGGACCGTCGGGACCGACGCTCGAGATTTTTCAGTACGATCCGCCCGTGGAAGTACCGTCGCCGCCGGCGAATCGTGTCGGGTTCGGCCACATCGCGTTCGCGGTGCCCGACGTGGAACAGGCGCGTGCGGTCGTGCTGGCTGCCGGCGGACGGGCGCTCGGGACGACCGAGACCGTGCCGATCGCGGGCGCCGGCCGGATCACGTGGAGCTACGTGCGCGATCCCGAAGGCAACATCATCGAGCTGCAAAGGCGCGATCCGTAGCGAGGCCGCCCAGACCGGCGCGGGCTCCGCCTCGCCAGGCAGTGCCTAATTGCCGCCGCTTCGCGGTGGCGTTAGGAGCGGCGTCTCGATGTCGCCGTCGCCTGGTCGCTCGGTCATGCGCGGCTCGAAGCCGCGGCTGCGCAGCCAGTCGCGCAGCGCGAAGCCGGTACCGGCCCGCCACGCGGTGCACTGGGCCGGCTCGACCAGGCGGTAGTCCACGAGCTCGTCGTTGAGCGTGATCGGCCCCGTGGCGGTCACGTGATACGCGATGATCACCTGGTTCATGCGCTCGAAGGGGTAGACGCCGACGAGGCGCGTCTCGAGCGCGTCGAGCCCGAGCTCTTCCTTCACCTCGCGCCGCACGCCCTCTTCAGGCGATTCGCCGCGCTCCAGAAATCCAGCCACCAGGGCGTACCAGGTGGGCGGCCAGGCCTTGTTCCGGGCGAGCACGACCTTGCCGTCGTGCTCGACGATGGCGGAGACGACCGGCACGGGATTGTCGTACTGCCGGAAGCCGCAGGCGGCGCACCGTGCCACCGCCCGGGTGCCGCCGGTCGTAGGCGTGAGAAGCCCGGCGCAGACAGGGCAGAACGTGTAGGCGCTCACGCGAACGAGCGTCGTCGGGCGGGCGCGGCCAGGACGATCACGGCCCCAACCTATCACTATCCGGCGCGTTTCAGGGCTGCTGCGGGTTTTGCGCGGCGATGACGCGTTGCTCATAGGACCTTGCTCACTCGCGCCGAATTACACGCCGGGGCGGATGCCCCCAGATGGAAACAGCTGGCCGAAGCCGCCTTGCCGGGGACGCAGGCGGTCGTGGAGCTCGGGCTGCGCGTGGCCCGCGGCAGCGCGGCCGACCGGGCCGCGTTTCACGCCGGCTACGTGTCGGTGGCCGGCGACCCGGCGATCGACGGCGTCGAGGTCGTGACCGAACTGCGGCGTGTGGTGCTGTTGGCCGAGGCGTATCTGGCGGCCGGCGAACCGCTGCCTGAGGCCGATCAGATCGCGGAGGCGCTGCGCCCCTTTCAGGACCGGCTCACCGTGATCGCCCGCATCCGGTTCCACCCCCAGAACGGATACACGGCGGTTCCGGCGTTGGACGTCCGCCTCGGTACTGGATTCTCGATGCAATCGGCGCTCGAGGTGCGGACCACGGCAATCGAAGACGCGGCCGCGGCGCCCGAGGGGCGGCCGGTGATCCGCGGCGCCGCCGTCGAGGCCAGCTTCCGCGCCGCTCACGAGCGGGCCATCCAGACACTGGTGATCCACGTCAACAACGTCTACCTGATGGTGGCCACCGTCGATCTCACCCGCATGCTCTGACCTCCGCCGCCGCTGCTCTTGCTATTTGTATAGCAGTGATGTTATAGAAATAGCATGTCCGCACACGCCGCCCTGACCAAGCGCGAACGCGAGATCATGGACGTGCTCTACCGGCTCGGCCGCGCCACCGCGGCGGAGGTGCTGGCCGGGCTCGCCGGTTCTCCGCACTACTCGACCGTTCGCACCCAGCTCCGCGTGCTCGAGGAGAAGGGGCACGTCCGTCACGAGTCGGACGGGCTGCGCTACGTCTATCTCCCGACGGTTGCCCGCCACGCCGCCCGCAGGGCGGCGCTCCGCCATCTCGTGGAGACGTTCTTCGACGGCTCGGCCGCGAGCGCGGTGACGGCGCTGCTGGGCCGCGACGCCGGGCGCCTCACCGACGAGGATCTGGATCGCATCGATGCGATCGTGCAATCGGCCCGCAAGGAGGTGAAGTGATGGAGCTCGGCATCCTCATCCTGCGTGCGACGGCCGCGCTCGCGGCGGCCCTTGCCGTGGCCTCGTGGTACCGGAACGGATCGGCCGCGCTGCGACACTTCGTCCTAACCGCGGGCGTTGCCACGGCCGTGCTCACGCTGCCGCTGTCACGCCTGATGCCGGCATGGGAGATGGCGCCGCCGGCCGCGGCCGAACGTCCAACTGTGGAGTCCGAGGCGGCACCTCCACCGCCTGGCGATGTTGCAGTGGTCATGGTGAAATCGCCGGCGATGCCGCCGGCCGGCCGACGCTGGAACGTCCGCGCTCCGGAGGTGGCCTTCGCCGCGTGGTCGATCGGCGCCGTGGCGTTCGCCGCGCCGCTCTTCCTCGGCCTGATCGGCCTGCGCCGCCTGACCGCCGCCGCGGCTCCGGTGGACGACGAACGGTGGCTGAGCCTTCGCGACGAGATCGCGGCCGGGCTCGGCGTGCGGCGCCGGGTGCCGCTGCTGTGGGCCAACATGGCCGTCGGCACGTGGGGCCTGCTTCGGCCCCGCATCGTCCTGCCGGCCGAGGCGCTCGCTTGGGACGACGCGCGCGCCCGCGCGGTGCTGGCCCACGAGCTCGCGCACGTGCGGCGCGGTGACTGGGCGGTGCAGGTCGCCGCCGACACGCTGCGCGCCGTGTTCTGGTTCAACCCGCTCTCGTGGATCGTCGCCCGCCGCCTCCGCGACGAGAGCGAGCGCGCGTGCGACGACGCTGTGCTCGATACCGGTGTGCAGAACGCCACCTACGCCAGCCACCTGCTCGACATTGCCCGTGCCAGTCGCGGCGCCGCACCGGCGGCCGCGATGGCGATGGCCCGTTCCTCGACGCTCGAAGGGAGAATCACCGCCATGCTGAATCCGACGATCGATCGCCGTCTGCCGTCCCGAAACGTCCGCCTGGCCACCGTGGTGGCTCTTCTCGTCGTCGCCTGCGCGGCGGCGGTCCGCGTCGCCGCGCAAGTCGCGGGGCCAGCGCCGCTTCAAGGCACCGTCTACGACGCGAGCGGCGGGGTGCTGCCGGGTGTCGAGATGGCGCTGGTGAATGAACAGGGGATCAAATGGTCCACGCCGACCGATGGCGAGGGCCGCTTCGAGTTCGCGCCCGTCGGCGCGGGCAAGTACGTGCTCGAAGCCACGATTCCCGGCCTGCGCACGCTGAATCAGGCAATCGTGCTGGAGCGCCCGAAGGACTGGACCCGGATTCTGACGATGCAGGTTGGCGAGCTTCAGGAGACGATCCAGGTCACCGCGCGCCGTCCGCGAACGCCCGTAGCGCCGGCGAACGCCGCTACCGCCGGTCCGGTGCGCGTCGGGGGCAATATCAAGCCGCCGAAGAAGGTCGCCCACGTCAACCCGATTTATCCTGAAAGCATGCGTGCGGCGGGCCTCGAGGGGGTCGTGAAACTCGACGTACTCATCGCGACGGACGGAACCTTGGCGTCGGTGCGGGTGCTGAACTCGGAAGCGCACCCGGATTTCGGAGTGGCGGCGTCCGCCGCCGTGCGGCAGTGGAAGTTCACCCCCACGCTACTCAACGGTCAGGCGGTCGAGGTGGCGATGACCGTGTCGATGTCGTTCAGCCTGTC
>DATMDI010000578.1:0-6815 GCA_035557875.1 Vicinamibacterales bacterium | reverse complement strand
TGCGGTCCGCCGCCGACGAGCGCCGCGCCGGAGATGCTGTGATGCGGCGCCCGGAACGGTCGCCGCGTCAGCAAGCCGGCACCAGGCGGCAGGAGGCCGGCCACCGAGTGGATGGCGGTGCAGTCGAGCGCCTCGTCGAAGGTGAGCGGCGGCAGGATCGTAGCCAGCCGGCGCGCCAGCATCGTCTTGCCCGCGCCCGGCGGCCCGCACATCAGCAGGTTGTGCCCCCCGGCCGCGGCGATTTCGAGCGCCCGACGGGGCGCGAGTTGGCCGTGGACGTCCGCGAGATCGGCCTCGTCGCCAGGCGCGGCGGGCGGCGGCATCAGCCGCTCGATGCGCGCTTCGTGCGGACGGTTGAGGGCATCGACCGCCTCGGGCAGCGACCGCACTGTGCACACCTGCAGCCCCGCGACCACGCACGCCTCGCCGGCGTTGTGTGGCGGCAGGATGATGCGGGTGAGCCCCAGACGCCGGGCCGCCACGGCGATCGGCAACACGCCGCGGATACCGTTGATTCCGCCGTCGAGCGACAGCTCACCAAGGACGAGCGTGTCGTCGATGGCGCGGCGCGTCACATCGCCGGAGGTGGCGAGCAGGCCGAGCGCGATCGGCAGATCGAACGACGAGCCGGCCTTGCGCACGTCGGCCGGCGCCAGGTTCACGGTGATGCGGTGCTGGGGGAAGTCGTAGCCCGAGTTCTTGATCGCCGAGCGCACGCGGTCGCGGCTCTCGCGGACGGTGGTGTCGGGCAGCCCCACCATGTTGAAGGTGGGGAGGCCGAACGACACATCCACTTCGACGGCGACAGGGTAGGCCTCGACTCCGAACACGGCGGCGCTGCGCAGGCTGGCGAGCACGCACGGAACGTTGCAAGCGGCGTGGCCAGGCAGGCGGGCTCCAGATCGCGAGATTCCTGGTGGGTCTCCCGAAAAGGGAGTGCGGGATCCGCCGCGAGCACGTTCTCAATACGACGCAAGAACTGCGCGGTCCGACCGCGACCTTCACCTAGAATGCGACTGTCGAGGTGGCTCAGTGGACGAGAAGATATTCCTGAGGTTCGAGCAGGCGGGCGAGCGCATGCCGGTGGCGTCGCTCAAGCTGAATGAGGGCATCACGTTCGACGAGCCGCAGGATGCGTCACCGCTCAACGTCGGATTCGGCCTGCAGTCGCTGCAGCCGATGCGAATCGAAGCCGTCCAGCGCCGGCACGGGTGGGACCGCAACCAGTTCGGGTTCGATGCCAGCCTCATCGAAGGAGGCATCTTGTTGTCCGGCGCGAACGGCGACCCCGAAGGGCTGCCTCCGGGCCCCTACGACGTGACGGTTGAGGTCGAGAGCTACACCTTCAAGAATCCGCACTCCCGAATCATCGTGAAGGAGGGGAGCCGGACGAGCATCGTGCTCCAGGTCAAGCCGGAGACCCGTGTCATCACCCTGAACGACAACTTCGACGCCGCCACGCAGGCGGTCATCGACGCGTCCACGATCGACGAGAAGCCGCTGATCAACTGGCTGGCCGGCTCGGTGCGGCCCAAGCCCCGCGTCCAGCGGCGCGCGTGCGCGCTGAACATCCTGTCGCGTCTCGCCGCCCCGCCCGCGCTGAAAGCCAAGACCGGCCTCAACCGTGTGTTCGAGGCCGTGCACTTCGCAGACGTAGATCGAATCTACGCGAGCGCCGATCCCGAGCTGAACGAGCTCCTGAAAGGCTTCGCCAAGGACGACACCTGGAAGGGCGAAGGCGCCCCCGGGCATCCCATCCACAAGCGCCTCGTTGACGACGCCGTCACGCGGTTCCCCGAGCTGGGAGACAAGACGCAGCAGGATTTCGATCTCCAGAGCTACCGGCAGGGTGGCCGGAACGGCATGCAGATCGTCGTGGCGATTCCTCGGTTCGCCCATCCGGTCGTCTATGCCGACGTGGACGTCGATCTCGGAAACCCGCTGTGGGATCTGGAGGGGGTGATCGTCCACCTGGGCGAGCTGCTCGATGGCGGCCCGACCGATCACTTCAAAGTGAGAGAGAAGCTTGGCGACCTGCTCGCGCCGGAGTTCATCTTCTACACGGTCAAGAAGAGCTGAACGCGGCCGGACCGCGCGAGAGGACGGCTAGTCGGCCTGGACGCTGCGCGGCACGCTGATCGTCAGCCGCTGCCCGACCTTGATCACGCTGCCGCGAAGCTTGTTGGCCTGGCGGACCGCCGCAACCGAGGTGTTGTACTTCTGCGCGATCGAGGACAGCGTCTCGCCGCTCCTCACCCGGTGCACCACCCGGGACGGTTCGGCTGATGCACGCCGGGGCGGCGCCGGGGCCACAGCGACTATGGTGTCGGGGCCGCCGCGCCCGGTATCAATGTCACGCGCCACTACGGCGTCGGGCTCACGCTCGCTCCGATCGCCTGCAGCCAGCAGCAGCGTCGGCGCGCGCGGGATGATCAGCTGCTGGCCGGCGGCCAACCGGGCCCGCTCGGAGAGATAGTTGGCCTGGGCCAGGTCGGCGCGCTTCACTTTCAGCTTGCGCGCGATCGTGGCGATGGTGTCGCCCTTCCGCACGCTATAGCGGTTGAGCGGGGCCAGGTCGTCGGGCGACGCATCGGCCAATCGCGCGCTCAGCACCTCGGCCTTGCCCATGGGGACGGTCAGGTCGTAGTCGGTCATCCGCACCGGCGTCGTCCACCGGCGCAGTTCGGGATTGAGGTCCTGCAGCACCTGCACCGGCACGTCGATCCACTCGGCGATGCGCCGCAGGTCAGCAGGTGCGGTGAGGCGCACCACGTCGGTCATCGGCTCGACCACCGGCGTGATCTCGAGCCCGTACTGCATGGGATTCCGCGCCACGATGACGGCGGCGAGAATCAGCGGGACGTAATTCCGGGTTTCGCGCGGCAGGAAACGTGAGCTCGAGGAGATGTCCCAGAAATCGTCCCGGCCCGAGCGCGTCATCGCGCGTTGGACGCGGCCGGGGCCGCCGTTGTACGACGCCAGCGCCAGGTGCCAGTCACCGAACTTGTCGAAGAGCGACTTGAGGTATTTCGCCGCCGCCCGGGTGGCCTTTTCCGGATCGGCACGCTCGTCGATGTACCAGTCGTGCTGCAGCCCGTTCTCGATCGCGGTGCCGCTCATGAACTGCCACACGCCGCGAGCCTTGGCCCGCGACAGGGCGCTCGGCTTGAAGGCGCTCTCGACCAGCGGCACGTACGCCAGGTCGAGTGGCAGCCCTTCGGCCCGGAATACCTCCTGCACCATCGGCAGGTAGCGTGCGCCGCGGCCGAGTCCTTCTTCGAGATAGTTCTTCAGGCGGCCGCTGAACAGCTCGACGTACGACAGCACGCGGTCGTTGAGCGGGATCGGGATGTCGTATTGCGTGGATTCGAGGTCGCTTTCGGCCCGCCGGGCGGTTTCGGCCGTGGCAACAGTGGTGTCGGGCGTATCGAGGAGGGCGTCGATAGCAGCAGGCTCCGACCGCTGCTCGGCAAAGCCGTCGCCTTCGGCCAGCGCCAGGATCTCAACCGCGCTGACGCGCTCCACCAACCGGTCGAAATGCTCTCGCAGGCGCGGATCGGAGCGAGGCCCGGTGTTCCACTGCATCACCAGTTCGAGGGCGCGGTTGAACTCGAGGCGTGCCGCCTCGAGGTGGCCGGCCTGTATCTCGCGCTGGCCGACGTCGAAGTGGCGGTTCGATTCCGCGATCAGCGCCTCGATGGGATCGACGGCGGGAGCGGCTGCCGGGCGCGGCGGCAGCGGTGCTGGAGCAGCGGCGGCCGGCGGGGGAGCCACTGGCGCGACAGCGGTGGTCGTCGAACGAGACGCGCATCCGGCCACGACCAGCAGGCTCACACAAATGTACGCAGGCCTGCACACTCTCGGCATCCGATTTACCTTAACATCCGGATCCGGGGCGGTCAAACGATTAAGTGTATTGAACGGCACGGTTTGCGGGATTGCGCGGATTGGCGGCCGAGGAGTCAGGGACGCGCCCCGGGCCAGCCGGCCTGGCGGAAAACGCGCGCAGTCTCGCCGGCGTCGCGGGCCGAGGGCGTGATGATGGTCTTCTCGCCCACGAGGATCTGTCGCCCCTCCTTCAACGCGGTGCGCACGTCGTCCTCACAGACGAAGGCCGCCGGCGTCTCGCTCGCGGGAGCGGTGGCGGCGCCGGGAGCGTCTCCGGAGACGGAGGCGCTTACGGCGTCGCGCTGACCGCCCGCGCCACCACCGGCCGCCGGCCGGAACCCCCGGGACGCCAGGAACTGGTCGACGCGCGCCGACAGAGCCTCCGCCGAGATTGAAGGAGGCGCCACCACGCGGCCGGGTGCCTTCGGCAGACCGGGGGGCTGTGGCGGCGGCGCGGACGCCGCACTGGCCGGGCGCGGCACGGGCGACGACGCAACCGCCGGCCGGATGCCGTAGGCCACGCGCTTCAGGTTCAAGAGATGGCGCGGCGAAATGTTGTCGGAGGTGATGTTGCCGCCCCAGCCGCCGCAGCCGAGCGTCATCGCCGGATCGAGACCCGTGGTCAGCCCGATCGATCCGTGGGTCGTGGGCGTGTTCACGCAGATGCGGAAGGCCGGCTTCTTCAGGCCGAACTGCAGGATCACGTCGTCGTTCTGCGAGTGGATCGACATGGTGTGCCCCATGCCGCCGTAGCGCAGGATCTCGATGCAGCGTTCGCACCCCTGGCGCCAGTCCTGCACCTCGTACCACGAGAGCACCGGGCACAGCTTCTCGATCGAGAGGGGATAGTCACGGCCCACGCCGGCCAGCGGCGCGATGAGCGCGCGGGTGCCGTCCGGGACGGTGATGCCGATCTTCTCGGCGATGAGCCGTGCGCTCTTGCCCACGAGCGCCGGATTGGGGAGGCGCTGCGCGGTGACGAGGGCCCCGGCGAGCTTCTCCATCTCCTGCGCGTTCAAGAAGTGCGCGCCCTCGGCCTGGAACCGGCGGCGCGCCTCTTCAGCGACGGGTGCGTCCACCACCACCGAGTTGGGCGACGAGCACAGCACGCCGTTGTCGAAGGTCTTGCCGAGCACGATGTCGCGCGCGGCGCCGGCCAGGTCCGCGCTGCGCTCGATGTAGCACGGCGCGTTGCCCGGCCCCACCCCGTAGGCCGGCTTGCCGGCGCTGTAGGCGGCCCGCACCAGCCCCATGCCGCCGGTCGCGAGGATCACGGCGACGTCGCGATGGCGCATCAGTTCCTGAGTGCCTTCGAGGGTGACGGTCCCCATCCAGCCGATGCTGCCCGCAGGCGCACCGGCCGCGGCCGCCGCCTCGCCCATGATCTCGGCCACGCGCGTGATGCAACGAGCCGCCGACGGATGCGGGCTCAACACGATCGGACAACGAGCCTTGAGCGAAATCAGGATCTTGTAAATCGCGGTGGAGGTGGGGTTGGTGGACGGCACGACGGCGGCCACCACGCCGAACGGCTCGGCGATCTCGATCACCTTCTTGTCTTCGATCCGGTTGACGACGCCCACGGTGCGCATCGGCCGGATGAACTCGAAGACGCGCTGCGAGGCGAACAGGTTCTTCTGGACCTTGTCGGCTTCGACGCCATAGCCGGTTTCGTCGACCGCCATCTTCGCCAGCACGCCGGCTTGGGGCGTGACGGCCTCGGCCATCGCGGTCACGATCGCGTCGATCCGCTCCTGCGACAGGTCGGCCAGTTGCGGCCGGGCTAGCTTGGCGGCGCGCGCCAGCGCGCGGGCGTTGGCGATCGAGGTCAGGTCGGTGTCGGAGGAGGCCGACGTCTCTTTGGCGGCCATGGGGCGGCTCACTGCCTCGGCGTTAGACCGCCCCGCGCAGCGGGGCAGAGTAGATACTGTCAGCCGTAGCGAGGCGAAGCCGCATATCCCTTGGCAGGCGAAGCCTCGTTACGGCTTCGGGAGGAGCCGTTCGACTTCCGCGTGCGGCCGCGGGATGACGTGCACCGAGATCAACTCCCCGACGCGCCTGGCGGCCGCGGCACCCGCGTCGGTTGCCGCCTTCACCGCGCCGACATCGCCGCGCACGAGCACCGTGACGTACCCCGCACCGATGTATTCCTTGCCCACGAGCGAGACGTTGGCGGCCTTCACCATCGCATCGGCCGCCTCGACAGCGCCGATCAACCCGCGCGTCTCGATCATTCCCAGCGCTTCTGACGCCATCGAGCCGCACTGTAGCAGAATTGCACAGTATCATTCCAGCGATGCGAGGCCTGATCGCCGTCGTCTCGATGGCCTGCGCGAGCACGATCGCGGGCGCCTGTAGCCGCGCCAGCGAGACCGTTCCCGGTGTCGCGGCCGTCAGCGTCACCGTGAACCCCGCGCGCGTCGAGGCTGGGGGCCCAATACTGTTGTCGTACTCCTTTGCGGTGGCCAACACCGCGGGGACGCTTCCCGCCGACGAGTGGGTGTTCGTACACGCGCTCGATGACAGCAACGAGCTGTTGTGGACGGACGACCACGCGCCGCCGACGCCAACACAGAACTGGAAGCCCGGGCAAACGGTGACCTACACGCGCACGATGTTCGTGCCGCGCAGCACCGCGGCGGGGGAGATCCGGGTCGAGGTGGGCCTGGTCGCCCGCGCCTCAGGAGAGCGCCTGCCGCTGTCAGGCGTGGATCGGGGGATGCGCTCGTACGAGGTCGCGACGCTTGCCGTGGCCGCGCCGAGCAACCCGGTGGTGGCAGGGGAGGGCTGGTACGACGCCGAAACGGGCGAAGGGCCAGGCCGGGAATGGCAGTGGTCGCGCCGTGAAGGGCGCCTGACGTTCCGGAACCCGAGGGTGGCATCGACGCTCTACCTGCAGGTGAACCAACCAGTCACCGCCCTTCCGG
>DATMDI010000577.1:0-2107 GCA_035557875.1 Vicinamibacterales bacterium | reverse complement strand
ATCTCGCTGCACGCGACCACCGAAGAGCAGCGGACCGCCCTGGTGCCGCCGAACAAGAAGTACTCGCTGGCGTCGTTGCTCGACGCGTGCCGGAAGTTTCCGCTGAAGAAGCGCGCCCGGATCACGTTCGAGTACGTGATGCTCGAAGGCGTGAACGACTCGCCCGACGACGCGCGCCGGCTCGCCAGGCTGCTCGCCGGGATGAAGGCGAAGGTGAATCTGATTCCGCTCAACCCGGCGCCAGGGATCGAGTACACACGCCCCTCGGATGAGCGCGTGGAGCGCTTTGCGCAGATCCTGGCCGAGCGCCACCTTACGGTGTCGGTGCGGAAGAGCCGCGGCCGCGACATCCGTGCAGCCTGCGGTCAGCTGATCGTAGAAGGCGGCACGAAGAAGAGCGCGGGCCAGCAGATGGCCTTGCTACTCCGGCCCTGACACCGCCTGGCCACAGATCTATCACCTGCGCAAACTGGGGGACTCACGCTGCAGAGCACAGTTTGCTCCGGTGATAGACCTGTGGCCCGGCTCGCTGCTCACGGGCCGGAGAGCGCCGCGCTGCTTACATGATGACGAAGCGCGGGACGAGCTCGTACGACGGCACCTGCGCTTCTTCCATGTTCGGGCTGTCGCGGATCTCGGCTCGCGTGAGCGCCATGTGCACCTCGCGGTTGGACCAGTCGATGCGCTTCACGGACGTCGGCGCGACGGCCACCCACTTGCCGCCCAGCCAGTTGCTCGTGTCCACGACGAGATAGCGGATCTGCCATGAAGACTCGTCGAGGAGGAAGTCGTCGACGTGCCCGATGTGACCGTCGGTTGCGTGCACGTGGAAGCCTTGAATGAGACTCAATCGGTGCACCATATGTCCCGATTCTAGCGCGCCGATGCACTGCTGAGTTTGCGCACCGCCTCAGCCGCAGGCGACACTCCATGCGTCACCACCCGCCCGGTCTTCCCATCCACGATTTCGACGTCGATCCACTCATTCCGGACACACACGCGATCGAGCCGGAGACGCAGGTAGTTGTCGGTCACGGCGGAGGCGCCGTCATCCACGACCAGCGCACGCCGGACGGTGCCGGCCTGCGCCGCGCGGAACCCTCGCGACAACTGCTCGCTCGCGCCACGCACCGCCGCGGCGCGCTGCTGGACGACCGGCGGCGCCGGCACGCCGTCGAGCGCGCTGGCCTCGGTGCCCGGCCGGTGCGAGTAGGGAAACACGTGGACGTGGGTGAGCGGCGAGCGCGGCAGGTAGGCAAGCAGCGCCGAGGCGTGCGCGTCGGTCTCGCCCGGAAATCCGACGATCACATCGGATCCGATCGAGGCGTGCGGCATGCGGGCGCGAATCAGATCGACCAGCCCGCGGTAGTACGCGAGCGAATAGGGGCGCCGCATCGCCGCGAGCATCTCGTCCGCCGCGTGCTGCAGCGGGAGGTGAAAGTGCGGCGCAAGCCGCGGCGAGGCCGCCACCAGCTCCACGAGCTCGGGACTGCAGTCCATCGGCTCGAGGGAGCTCAATCGAAACAGCACGTCGGCGCGCCAGCCAGCGAGCATGCGGACCAGCGATACGAGTGACGCGCCGTCGCCGAGATCGCGCCCGTACGATCCGAGGTGCACGCCGGTCAGCGCGATCTCGCGGTAGCCCGCGTCGACGGCGCGTTCGAGCGTGGTGCGGATCGCGGCGAGAGGCTTCGACCGCCCAGCTCCCCGCGTGCTCGGAATGATGCAGTAGCTGCAGCGCTGGTCGCAGCCGGTCTGCACGCGCACGGTCAACGCGGTACGCCCCGCGACGCCAGGCTCCAGCGGCGCACCGCATGGGCCGTCACCACCCGCAAACCGGGCCGCGGTCGTGAGCCCGAATGCGTCGGCGAGCTCGGTGGCCAGGCGTTCCTTGTCGCGATTGGGAACCACGCGGGCGACGTTCGGCAGCGACGCGACGTCACCGGGCTGGCGGGTGGCGTAGCAGCCCGTGACCACGATCTGCGCCGACGGATTGACCCGCCCGACGCGACGGATCGCCTGGCGCGCGCCCTGATCCGCCGCGGCGGTCACCGAACAGGTATTGACGATGACCACGTCGGCGTCGCCGGGCGCGACGCCCACCGCG
>DATMDI010000576.1:0-3090 GCA_035557875.1 Vicinamibacterales bacterium | reverse complement strand
GACGTGTTCGGCTGGGCCGATCGCATCAACACGCCTGCCACCGTGAACGATCAGAACTGGACCTGGCGCATGCCCTGGCCCAACGAACGCCTCGCCTTCGAACCCGGGGCCGCCGCCGCCGTGAAACGGCTCCGCGACTGGTGCAAGCGGTACCACCGTAGTTAGGGCGGGGCTTCAGCCCCGCCGGCGATTATCGCGGCAGCCGCGACTTCCAGAACTCCCACGACCGCTCGTAGGTCTGGACCGCCTTCTTCGCTTCTTCCGGATCGAGGTACGTGACGTCGCTGCCGCGCAGCTGGATGGCCTCCGACTGCAGCCGGGCGTTGACGTTCAAGTAGTACGCCTTGGCCACGACGACGTGAAGCGAATCGGCAACGACCACGGCGCCGTGCCCACGCATCAGCGCCGCCGATCGCGGTCCCAGCGTCCGCGCGAGCGCCCGCCCCAGCGCCGGAGTGCTGACGAGCATGTCGGTGGCGCCGGCACCCTCGCGGATGTCGAACACCGGCACGCCCTCGCCGATGAAATAGCCCATGTGAAACATCGGCCGCAGCGGCACCTTCGCCGCGGCGAACGGAATCACGTCGAGGCAATGGCAGTGGACCACCGCCTTCGCGTCGGGCCGCGCTCTGTAGATCTCGCCGTGGATGAAACGTTCCATGTAGCCGGCGCCGGCGCCGCTCGTCGCGTTGCTATCGAGGTCGTACTCGACGATGTCAGCGGAAGTCACCAGAGCGGGGGCGCCGGCGCGCGCCAGGAAGTAGCGGTTGGGATCGGCTGGATTCCGGACGCTGACGTGGCCGTAGCCGTCCACCACGCCTTCGTTGGCGAGGATGCGGTTGGCAACGACGAGATCGTCGATGAGCGCCTGGCGCGCCGGCGCCGCGGGCGACTGCGCCGCCAGAGAGGCACCTCCGACCATGAGGGCCGTGGCGACGACCGCTGCGCGTGAACTGCGCATGCCCCGTCAGCGGCGAGCCGTTGCCGACCGGACCCCGGCATCGGCGGACGCGCCAAGCCACACGAAGATCGCCAGCACCAGCACCTGCACGATGGCAAACGGCGGCTCCGACTGCGTGGGTGCGAGCTGGTTCAGATCCGGGAGACGTCGAAAGAGCTGGACGACCAGCACGAAGGTATTGAAATAGGTGGCCGCGACCACACCAGCCGCGTAGACCCGCAGCCAAGGGCCCTCCACACGTTTGACGAGCGCGATCACGACCCCCGCCAGAATTACCAGCGAGAGGATGCCGACGACGTGAGAGGGCAGAAGGTCTGGTGACGGGAATCCGAAGCCGGTCACGCTGGTCGCAAGTGTCGTGGCCAGGAAGACGGATCCCCAGCCGCCCAGCCGGCGCCCGCTGGCGAGGCTTCCGGCCACGACCAGACCACTGATGATGCCGGCCACGCTGACGAGCACGTGGAACAGCGTGAACGTTTGAAGGTTGAACATCAGGGCACCCGTACCTGGCGGAGGTCCGAGTCTACCTGACTCGTGAACGCTTCACGGCGCGGGAGTCGGGAGCCCTCTTATCCCTTCGACGCGATTTTCGCCCACCCATCCTTCAGCGTGACAGTGCGGTTGAACACCGGCGCGCCCGGCTGCGAGTCGGGATCGGCGCAGAAGTAGCCCTGGCGCTCGAACTGGTAGCGCGTGCCCGGTACCGCCGAGGCCAGTGACGGCTCGACCTTGCTGGCGGTCAGGCGCTCGAGCGAGCTGGGGTTGAGGTCGGTCAGCGGGTCGCGGCCGCCGGCGCCCGGATCCTCCGACTGGAACAGCCGGTCGTAGAGCCGCACTTCGGCATCGACCGCGTGCGTGGCCGACACCCAGTGGAGCGTGCCCTTCACCCGCCGGGTGGCGGTGGCGCCGTCGAGCGACTCGAGATCCGCGGAGCAGCGCAGCTCGGCAATCGCACCGGCAGCGTCTTTCACCACGCGCTCGCACTTGATGATGAAGGCGTAGCGCAGCCGCACCTCGGCGCCGGGAGACAGCCGGAAGAACTTCTTCTGCGGCACCTCCATGAAGTCCTCACGCTCGATGTAGATCTCGCGCGACAACGGGATTTCGCGGGTGCCCGCGCCGGGGTCCTCGGGGTTGTTGATGGCGGTGAGCCGGCGCTCGAACCCCTCGGGCAGGTTCTCGATCACCACCTTGAGCGGGCGCAGCACCGCCAGCGCCCGCGGCGCCGTGCGGTTCAGATCCTCGCGCACGGTGTGCTCGAGCAGCGCCATGTCGATGACGTTCTCTTTCTTGGCCACGCCGATGCGAGCGCAGAAGTCCTTCATCGCCGTCGGGGTGTAGCCGCGGCGCCGGATGCCGGCGATGGTCGGCATCCGCGGGTCGTCCCAGCCGGCCACGTGTTTCAACTCCACGAGCGCGAGCAGCTTGCGCTTGCTCATCACCGTGTAATTCAGGTTCAGCCGGGCGAACTCGATCTGCTGTGGCGGCGAGGAGTTGTCGCCGCGGCCGAAGTGCTGCACCACCCAGTCGTAGAGCGGCCGGTGATCCTCGAACTCCAGCGTGCAGATCGAGTGGGTGATGCCTTCGATCGCGTCCGAAATCGGGTGGGCGTAGTCGTAGGTCGGATAGATGCACCAGGCATCGCCGGTGCGGTGATGCGTCGCGCGGCGGATCCGGTACAGCGTCGGATCGCGCATGTTGATGTTGGGCGAGGCCATGTCGATGGCCGCGCGCAACACATAGGCGCCGTCGGGGAACTCGCCGGCGCGCATGCGGCGGAAGAGGTCGAGATTCTCGTCCGGCGTGCGGCTCCGGTACGGGCTCTCCTTGCCGGGCGCGTTCCAGACTCCGCGATAGTTCGAGATCTCCTCGCTCGACAGGTCGTCGACGTAGGCGAGGCCGTCGGCCACCAGCTTCTCCGCCCACTCATAGAGCTGCTCGAAGTAGTCCGAGGCGTAGAAAAGGGCGTCCCACTCGAAGCCCAGCCAGCGGACGTCGCTCTGGATCGAATCGACGTACTCGACCTCCTCGGTCGTCGGGTTGGTGTCGTCGAAGCGCAGGTTGCAGGTCCCGCCGTGCTCCTTCGCCAGCCCGAAGTTGAGGCAGATCGACTTGGCGTGGCCGAGATG
>DATMDI010000575.1:0-8189 GCA_035557875.1 Vicinamibacterales bacterium | reverse complement strand
GAAGCCGGCGGCTTGCGTGGCGCGCCTGATCTCGGCCTCGGTCCCAGTGAGGAAGTGCCAGCCCGCCGCGGTGGCTTCGGTCGACCAGTACTTGAGGTGCGCCGCTTTCTTCTCGGCCGCGACCGGCGGTGTATCGCGCGGGTCGAAGCTCACGAGCACGACGTCGAAATCCTTGCCGGGTGTGAAGCTGAGCGGCTTGAGCGCGCTGGAAATGCCGTTCATCACCTGCGTGCACAACATCGGGCAGCCGTAGTAGACGAACGCCAGCACGACCGGCTTGCCGCTCTTGAAGTAGTCGCCGAGCCGCACGTCGCGCCCGCTCTCGTCCTTGAACTGCGCGTCCAGGGGCAGCGGCTTGTCGAGCTGCTGGCGGAAGGTGACTTCTTTCAGGATGCCGGGCATCTCGCTGGCTGCCACGTCGCGCTTGGCGGGATCGCCGGCGTAGCGAAGGTAGCTTTCGGGATATTTCGGCTGCGCCGAGGCAGGCGTCGCCGCAGCGACGGTTGCCGCCACGCACGCGCACGCCATCAGGAGCTGCCTCACTATTGTCTCCGCCGCTCCAGCGTCCGGCCGGAACTCGAATCGGCCGGCATCATCCCGAGCCCGTCCGTCTGCGCCTGGTCAACCGCCTGCACCGGCAGACCGCGCTCGATCATGAGGCGCATCGCCTCACTGATCGGAATGCGGACGGTGCCGGCCGCCTTGTTCTCCCACCCGTAGGAATCGAGCCGCGTCGTTTCGTCGGTGCGGAATGTCCGGAGCTCGTCGGGCGGGTGCTGTTGCAGCCGCGGTACCGGCGGCAGGCGCGGAGCTTCCGACGCCGCGAGCGGATAGCGCCGTTCGCTGCTTTCCGACGCCACGCCCTGGTCGATCATGAGTTTGTAGACGCCGGCCAGGCCGACGTGCGTGAGCACCGCGGCGATGAACAGCCACACCAGGAACTTGGCCACCGGCGCCACGGCGGCGTCGGTGTGTTCGTAGGCCGCGCCTTCCGGCGTGGCCGCGTATTCGTCGTCGGGCGAGCCGTGCCCTGCCGCAGGGTGATGGGCCATCAGTGGCCTCCTGAGCTTTGAAGCGCTTCGCGCAGGTACGGATCCCTGAACGCCAGCATCGGACGCTGCAGCAGCTGTGTGGCGAACATCCACACCCAGAGCCCGCCAACCGCCAGCGGCGCGGCCAGGTCGAGCCAATGCACGAAGAAGTGGCTTTCGTGCTCGCCGTGCAGCATGTGGAGGTTGCCGCCGTCAGCGCCGAATTCCGGCGTCACCAGCATGTAGAGGTCCACGTAGCGCACGAACAGGATCCACGCCGCGATGACGACCAGGCGGCTGGCCTGCCGCTTGTTGTCGCGCGACAGCAGCATGAAGAACGGCACGAAGAAGTGGAAGACCACCAGGAAGATCGCCAGGTACTGCCAGCCGTGGTCCATGCGGGCGAGGAAGTACGGCACTTCCTCGACCAGGTTGGCGGCGTAGGTCAGGAGGAACTGGGAGAAGTTGAAGTAAGCCCAGAGCATCGTGAACGCCAGCGACAGCTTGCCGAGGTCGTGGAAGTGGTGCGGCTTGAGCAGTTCCTGCATCGGCGGCCGCCTGCTCAGGAACCAGCTGACGATGATGGTGAACGCCAGCGTCGAGAGCCCCTGGCCGCCCATCATCAGGAACCCGAACAGCGTCGAGTACCAGTGCGGGTTGATCGACATGATCCAGTCGATGCCCGCGAAGGTGACGGTGAGCGCGTAGAACACAATGCCGAAACCGCTCAAACGCTGGATCGAGGTGTTGACCTTCATCTCGCCCTCGTCCTGGCGCTTCGACCACTTGTTGAGCGTCCACGCCATGCCGATCCAGCCGGCGAAGTAGAAGGCCGCGCGCAGCAGGAAAAACGGCGTGTTCAGATACGCCGCCTTGTGCCGCATGATCTCGTCGCCGGCGACCAGGTCGTCGTGCGTCCAGGGATAGAGCGACGTCATGCCGAAGGCGACCGGCAGGAAGAGCACCGCCAGCAGCGGCAGCGTGCGGCTCGAGGCCTCGAACACGCGGCGGAACACGCCCCAGGCGCCGCCGGTGAGGTGCTGAATCATCGCCAGCGTCATCGAGCCGAGCGCGATCCCGAGGAACAGCAGGAAGGCGACGAGCCACGACCGGAAGAAGTGGTCGCGGTTGACGACGAAGCCGATCGCGCAGAGCACGAGACCGGCGACGCCAGCCATGAGCGCGCGCTTGCGCAGCAGCTCGAGGTCGGCGACCGGCGGGTTGAGGCTGGTGTCCACGTTCAACGTCCTTCTGGCGCGGCGGCGGGTGCGGCAGCCGGGCGGTCGAGATCGGCGCGGCGGTTGGCCGGCACGTCGGCAAGGGTCGCGCGCTGACTGAGCTGCAGGGCGCGAATGTAGGCGGCAATCGCCCAGCGGTCGGCCACCGGCACCTGCGACGCGTAGTCCTGCATCGCGCCGAAACCGTTGGTCATGACGTCGAAGAAGTAGCCGACCGGCGCGTTGCGCAGGCGCTCCTCGTGATACGACGGCGGCGCGCGGAAGCCGCGCTGGACCACCATGCCGTTGCCGCTGCCGGTCCGGCCGTGGCACGGCGAGCAGAACACGTTGAAGCGCTCCTGACCGCGCTGCATCACCGCCGGCGTCACCGCCATCGGAAACGTCGTGGCCAGCTGGCCGTCGACGCGCCCCTCGTTGAGATGGGTGTCTTCGCGCAGCAGGCCCCGCGGCACGGTGTTGGCGACCAGCGCGCGCGACGCCTGGCCGTTGGCGAAGAAGGTGCTCGCCTCGAGCGGTTCGTAGCGCGGGGCGTCGTGCATGTCCTGGCGGCAGCCCGCCAGCGCGAGCGACACCAGCACCACGGCGAGCGCGCGGGCGCGGGAGAGAGACGTGAGGTTACGGCGCAACGTCGGAGACTCCTACCGGATGCAGGCCCTCGAGGAACGTGCGCGTCGCCTGCGCCTCGAAGCGCGGATCCGTCGCCTCGATACACAGGAAGAAGCGATCGCGCGACGCGCGGTCGAAGGCCGGCACGTTGAACACCGGGTGATACGGCATGGGCAGCTTGTTGAGCGCCCACATACCGATGAAGCAGGAGAGCGCCGCGCCGAGCACCGTGGTCTCGAAGGTGACCGGAATGAACTGCGGCCAGCTGTTGAGCGGGCGGGCGCCGACGTTCATCGGGTAGGCGATCGTGGACGCCCAGTACTGGAGGCTGAAGCCGCCCAGGCCGCCGAGGATGCCGCCGAGCAGCACCAGCCGCGGCAGGCGCGTGCGGCGCAGGCCGAGCGCGTCGTTCAGTTCCTCGATCGGAATCGGCGAGTAGGCGTCCATGTTGCGGAAGCCGGCCAGCCGGGCGCGATTGGTCGCCTCGACGAGCGCCGTCGGGTTGTCGAATTCGGCCATCAGGCCGTAGAGCGTCGGGGTTTCGGCTGCGTGCGACATCACCTCACCCGTGGTGTTCTTTGAGCTTGGCTTCCGGCACGATCGTCTTCATCTCGAAGATGGCGATGGCGGGCAGGAAGCGCACAAACAGGAAGAAGAGCGAGAAAAACAGGCCGATGGTGCCGGTGAACATCGCGAAGTCCCAGCGTGTCGGGTAATACATGTCCCAGGACGACGGCAGGAAGTCGCGGTGCAGGCTGGTGACGATGATGATGAAGCGCTCGAGCCACATGCCGACGTTGACGAGCAGCGACAGCACGAAGAGCAGCGGGATGTTGTCGCGCACGCTGCGGAACCAGAACAGCTGAATCATCACCGCGTTGATCGCGATGAGCGACCAGTAGAAGTACGCGTACGGGCCGGTCATGCGGTTGACCATCATGTAGGCCTCGTAGGCGTTCGAGCTGTACCAGGCGAAGAACGCCTCGTTGGCGTAGCCGTAGGCGACGATCATGCCGGTCGCCAGCATCACCTTCGTCATGTTGTGGATATGACGCATGGTGATGAAGTCTTCGAGGCCGTAGAACTTGCGCAGCGGGATGGCGAGGGTCATGACCATCGCGAACCCGGAGTAGATGGCGCCGGCGACGAAATAGGGCGGGAAGATCGTGGCGTGCCAGCCGGGCAGCACCGACACCGCGAAGTCGAAGCTCACGACCGAGTGGACCGAGAGCACGAGGGGCGTCGAGATGCCGGCGAGCAGCAGGTAGGCCATCTCGTACCGCTGCCAGTGCCGCGCCGACCCGCGCCAGCCGAGCGACAGCATGCCGAAGATCGTGCGCGCCACCTTCGACTGCGCCCGGTCGCGCAGCGTGGCCATGTCGGGGACCAGGCCCGTGAACCAGAACAGCGCCGACACCGTGCCGTAGGTCGAGACCGCGAACACGTCCCAGATGAGCGGGCTGCGGAACTGCGGCCACAGGCCCATGCTGTTCGGATAAGGGAACAGCCAGTACACCGCCAGCCACGGACGGCCGGTGTGGAGCAGCGGGAACATCGCCGCGCACGCCACCGCGAAGAGGGTCATGGCCTCGGCGAAGCGGTTGATCGAGGTCCGCCACTGCTGGCGGAAGAGCAGCAGGATGGCCGAGATCAGCGTGCCGGCGTGGCCGATACCGATCCACCAGACGAAGTTGATGATGTCGAAGGCCCAGCCGACCGGGATGTTGTTGCCCCAGATGCCGATGCCCTCCATGAGCAGCTTGCCGATGGTCATGTTCAGGACCATCAGGAACATGAACGCGAGGGCAAAGCCGAGGAACCACCCGATGGTGGTCCGCTTGGTCAGGACGATGCTGCTGATCGAATCGGTGACCGATTCGAAGGTGTGACCCGGCGCGATGACCGCCGGCGTCCGCTGCAACAGGGCCAGTTCGTCGGGATCCGGCACGTGCTCTTTGGCGGCCATCAGCCTCGGTCCTCCCCGTTGGTCGCGCTGGCGGGCTCGAGCTCGGTGTTCGGATTGCGCACCACGGCCATGTAGCTGGTGCGCGGCTTGACGTTGAGCTCTTCGAGCAGCCGGTAATTGAGCGTGTGCGCCCGGAGCTTCGACACGCGGCTGTTGGGATCGTTGAGGTTGCCGAACACGATCGCCTCGGTCGGGCACGCCGACTGGCACGCCGTCACCACCTCGCCGTCGCGAATCTCACGATCGTCGAGCTTGGCCGTCACGCGCGCCTGGTTGATGCGCTGCACGCAGTAGGTGCACTTCTCCATCACGCCGCGGCTGCGCACGGTGACATCGGGATTGCGCTGCAGCTTCAGGCTCGGGGTATCGAAGTCCGAGTAAAGCAGGAAGTTGAACCGCCGCACCTTGAAGGGGCAGTTGTTCGAGCAGTAGCGCGTGCCGACGCAGCGGTTGTAGACCATGTCGTTCAGGCCTTCGTCGCTATGCGTCGTCGCGGCCACCGGACACACCACCTCGCACGGTGCCGATTCACACTGCTGGCACGGCATCGGCTGGTGATAGGTGTCGGGGTTGTCGATGTCGCCGGTGTAGTAGCGATCGATGCGGAGCCAGTGCATCTCGCGGCCGTTGGCGACCTGGCTCTTGCCGACCACGGGCACGTTGTTCTCGGACTGGCAGGCGACGACGCAGGCGTTGCAACCGGTGCAGACGTTCTGATCGATCGCCATGCCCCAGGCGTGGCCCTCGTAGCTCCGCTCGGGCAGCAGGGTGAGTGTCTTCGGCGCCTCGACCTGCATCTTCGCGGCGAACGCGGGGTCGGCCGTGTACTGGGCCTGCGTCCCGACGCGAATCAGGTTGCGCCCCTCGAGCGACCAGTGATCCTGGGTGCTGGCGAGCTCGTAGGTCTCACCGGTCTTGACGAGCTGCACGCCGCCGACGGTGTCGGGAGCCGTCGTGGTCCGCAGCGCGTTCACGGCGAAGCCGATGCCAGTGCCGGTGCGGCCGGCGCGCGTGCGGCCGTAGCCGGTGTGCAGCGTGAGCGTGTCCGCCGCCTGACCAGGCGCGATCCACACCGGGATGCGAACCGTCTGGCCGCCCTGCTTCAACTCGACGACGTCGCCGCTGATGACGGTGAGGCGGGCAGCCGTGGCCGGCGAAATGAGCGCCGCGTTGTCCCACGTGAGCTTTGTGAGCGACTTCGGCAGTTCCTGCAGCCAGGCGTTGTTCGAGTAGCGGCCATCGTGCACCGCGGGATCGGGCCGGAAGACGACCTCGAGCCCCTGTCCCGCCGGCGCGCTCGCCGCCGGCAGCGCGCCCTGCAGCGTCACCTGCTTCTGTCCAAACGCGGTGTCGGGCACCAGTCCGTCGTGCAGCCACCGGCGCCAGGCGACGTCGAAAGGCGACAGCGGCTGCTTGGGCGCGGCTGCGATCGGGGCGGGGGGCGCGGGCGCGCCCGCAGCGGCGCCACCAGGAACCGGTGCAGGCGGCGTGGCCGGCGCGGGCGCAGGCGTCGCGACCGCCACCGGCGGTGCCGCCGGAGCTGCCGTGGACAGGCCCGTCTGCTTGGCCCAGTACTCGCGCACGACGTCGTAGCCGGGACGCTCGCCGCCGCTCTCTGCGAACGCGGCCAGCACTTCGTGCGGCGACTTGCCGCCATAGAGCGGCGCGATGAGCGGCTGCACGATCGTGACGGTGCCGTCGTCGGCCCGCACGTCGCTCCACATCTCGAGGTAGTGCGCCTCGGGGACGTGCCACTGGCACCTCTCGGCCGTCTCGTCCTCGTACTGGCCGACGTGGGCGCGCAGGCGCACCTTGTCGAGCGCGTCGCCGAACTTGAGATCGGCGGGCGCCGTGTAGACCGGGTTACCGCCGAGAATCAGCAGGAACTCGACCGCGCCGGAGTTCATCTCGCCGACGAGCTCGCGCAGGCTCGCGAGCTGGTTCGTCGGGCGCGCCTCTGGCGTTGCGGTGTAGGTCAGCGTGTTGCCGACGTTGCCGAGCGCCGCGTTGATCGCGTGCACGACCGCGTGCACCGACGCCGGCTGCGCGTCGCCGGCAATGACCAGGCTCCGACCGCGGGCCTCCTGCAGGTCTTTCGCAAGCGGACCGAGGTACCGCGTGACCTCGGGTGACACCGTGACGGCGGCGACGCCGGGCACGTTCAACTGCGCGGCCAGCGACCGCGCCAGCCCCTCGATTTCCGACGCCTTGAGGGGCAGGCGGTGATCGGCGCGCGAGCCGCTGTTGGTCGGCGTGCTCTCCACCGCGTAGAGCCGGTTGCGGGTGCCGGCGTTGTCGGCTCGGCGTCGCGAGGCAAAGGCGCGCGCGTGCCGGAGACCCGCGGCGCCGACGCACATGAAGTCGGCGTCGAGCGACAGGATGACGTCGGCCTTCTCCAGCGCGTACTGCGGCGCCGCGTATTCGTTGAACGCCAGCCGGCTGCCCTCGCGGGCGTTGTGGCCGAAGAACGGCTCCCACTGCACCCACTTCGCGGCCGGCAGGCGCTGCAGAATCTCGTCGATCTGCGCCGCCATCGTCGGCGAGGCCACGGTTTCGGTGAGGATCCGGAGGCCAGCGCCCTTCGTCGACTGCTGCGCGCTCAGCACGCTGCGCATCGCCACGACGAAGGCGCTGAACGGCTGGATCTCGCCGAGGTTCGTGATGGTGGTGGAGCGGTCCGGGTCGTAGAGACCGAGAATCGACGCCTGCGCGAAGATGTCGGTGGCGCCGCGGCTCGATGGGTGATCGGGGTTGCCTTCGATCTTCGTCGGCCGTCCCTCATGGCTCTCGACCAGGAGGCCCATGCCCGCGCCCGCGAACGGCATCGCGGTGGCGTAGAACAGCGGCTTGCCGGGCACGAGCTCCTCGGGCTGCCGCACGTAGGGCACGAGCTCTTCGTTCGGCTGGCGGGTGCAGGCGCTGACGCCGGCCAGCGCAAGCGACGCCGACATCAGCTTCAGGAAGCCGCGGCGGCCCACCGGGTCGAGCCACTCCGACGCGTTCTGTGGAAACTCGCGGTGGAGGAATTCCTTGAACTCGGACGTGCCGGACAGCGCCTCGAGGCTCCGCCAGTACTCCTTGCCCCGGGTGCCGTCGAGTTGGGCGCGCAGCGCTTCGATGTCTTTGGATTCGCTCATGAGCGCCTCACCGGTGGCACGTCGAGCAACTGGTGTTGCCCTTGATGCCGTATTCCTTGACGAGCCGCGCGCCGACGACGGACTGCGGCTCGGCCGGCTGGTAGCCCATGGTGAAAATCTCCTCGCGCGGGCGAACGTAGTTCTCGGGGTTGCGGTGACAATTCAGGCACCACTCCATCTGCAGCGAGTTCTGCTGCAGCATCAACGGCAT
>DATMDI010000574.1:0-8704 GCA_035557875.1 Vicinamibacterales bacterium | reverse complement strand
TGGGGCGGAGACGTTTTGCAGCGCTTGCGATTCGCCGATGCCCCGCCGGGCAACGACGGATCGAAGCTCGCGAGCCTGCTTCACGGATTGCGCCACAGAAACGGCACTGCCTCCGCACATGAGGTGAGCCAGTGATCCGGCGGCGCGAACGTCAGTCGCCGCCACTGCCCTTGAACTGGTCCGCCTCGTCCGCGAACAGCACGTTGAAGCTGGTCAACGACCCGTAGCAGCCGCTGACGTATCCCTGCAGCTTGATCTTCACATCGTCCGGCAGGTCCGAGGCGTTGACCTGCTGTTCGAGCGTCCGCAGCCGATTCCGCAGCATCACGACCTTGTGGAAGAAGGTCTCGATCGGCCAGGTCTTCTCCTGCAGTCCGGGCGTCCCGGGGCGGAGCACGATCGTGCCGCCGCGCCACTTGGCGGCCGGCGTGACCGCAGTGAGCCCGGCCTCCTCGCGAATGACGCGGCGCAGCAGCCGCTCGAGGTCGTCGTCGCGATCGGAGAGCGGCATGGGCGGTGCGGTCCTTTCACGGTCACTGACGAGGGGGAAGGTATCCGGAGGGGGAGTGGCGGCCCTCGGAAGCGGCGCCGCGCGCGGCACGGCGGATGCGGATCCTGACGGTGGCGCTGGCGCGGGGCCTCTCGGCCCGCCGCGGTAGTTGTGCTGGCTCTCGCAGAAGTCGCACTGCACGCGCAGCGGCCGGCCTTCGGCATCGGCGACGATGACGGTGTGCGCGCGCTCGGCCTTGCAGGCGCGGCACAGGTCCTCGACCTCGTCACCGGCTCGAAACGTCCGCCCGCCCGCCACGGCGCTATCTTCCCATGGCCCGCGCCCGCCGCCTCCGTCCGTGAGACAATTCCCGCCGGATCGAATCCGCGCTCGAGGTCACGATGAAGTACACCGTGTCGGTCGTCGCAAGGCTGGCGTGCGTCGCCGCGGTCGCAGCCGTCGTGCCCACGCTGTTGGCGCAACCGCCCGCCGCGTCCCCAGCGCCACGCACGTCCTGGGGCACGCCCGATCTTCGCGGCGTGTGGAACGGCACGACGATCACGCCGCTCGAACGCCCGCCGAGTCAGACCAAAGAGATCCTCACCGAGGCCGAGGCACGGGCCCTGGAAGGCGCGGCAGCCACACGCAACGAAACCGACGCGCCGCCCGCCGCCGGCGATCCCGGCACCTACAACCAGGTGTGGTTCGATCCGGGTTCGCGGTGGGTGCCCAGCCGGCGCACGTCGCTCGTGACCGACCCGAAGGACGGGCGCATCCCGTTCACCGACGCGGGCCGTGAACGCTTTCGGGAGTCGAACGCGCATTACGGCCGGGGCCGGCGCGCCATCTGGAGCGACTTCGACACCGGAGAGCGGTGTCTCACCGACGGCGTGCCGGTGCATTACACGGGCTACAACAACAACTACCAGTTCTTCCAGACCGAAACCGCGCTGGTCATCGTCGGCGAGATGTTCGGCGACCGCCGCGTCGTTCACCTCGACGGCCGGGCCCGGCCGGCGATCCCGCAGTGGCTGGGCGTCTCGCTGGGCCGGTGGGAGGGCGACACGCTCGTCGTCGAGACCGCGGGCTTCGCCGACAAGGGTCACTACTGGTGGGCCGGCGCGTGGCGCGCGTCGCGACCGACGCTGAAACTGCTGGAACGGTTCAGGCGCCTGGACGCCGAGACGATCGACTACCAGTTCACGATGGAGGATCCGGTGATGTTCACGCGGCCCTGGACCGCCGCGTATCCGCTGTCGTCGAACCAGGCGAAGCACGGCGTGACGGTCGGCCGCCTCTACGAGTACGCCTGCCATGAAGGCAACTACGCACTGCCCAACACCATGAAGGGCTGGCTGGCGGAGCATCCGGCCGATCTGTCGGCACACTGAGGCGCGAGAGCGCGCGCGGCTGCGGTAGCATCGGAACATGGCCGCGGAAGAGGCGCAGGCGCTCGAGGCGCTCGACGTCCGGATCAGGACGCTGCTGCCCGAGATCTACCAGGACACCTTCGAGGCGCTGCAGCCCGCGCCGATGCGATCGGCCGGGCTGAAGTACGCGCCCGACGGCCGCGTGGCGTGGGACGAGATGTGGGGGAGCTTCTGCGACCTGGCGATGGCCGGCGGTCCTCCGCACAAGGGCGCGCTGCTCGGTCCGGGCGACGAAGCCGCCATCGACGCGGACTTCGATCGCTACGACGAGGTGGCCGACGAGATCTGCCGCGGCATCAGGCTGGTTACCGGCCTGCGGTCGTACGTGTCGCCGAACCCGGGCTGGGTGCGCGTGTCGTGTCCAGGCGATGCGATGGCCGGGTGGCTCCTGCGCGCCATCGTCATGGAGAACGTCGCCGCCAGGCGGCAAGGTGCGATGCTCGACCTGCCCGCCGCGCCGCAGTTCCGGCTCGAGAAGGAGACCAAGAACGTCATCACGGTGATCGCCAAGACGTGCCACTACTGGATGGGCCACATCCCGCGCGCCCAGCAGCAGGCGATCGCCGAGCTCTTCCTGAGGATGGAGGCCGAGGCGCCGCTCGTCGAGCCGGCGCTGCCGGATGCTGCTGCCGTGTCCGGCGCGCACCTGGCGCACCTGGCCGAGAGGATCCAGCGCGACACCGGTCTCCGTCGCGGGGGCCGCGACTACGCGGGATGGCTCGGCGTGGAGTGCGACAGCGTCGGCGCCGCGATTTCGATGATGCGTGCGCTGATCGCGAGCAACGTCCTGGCGCGGCGCGAAGCCACCGTCCTCTTCGTGCCGGTCAATCCCGTCACCGATCCCGATGGGCGCCGCGTGGCCGTCGCCGTCGCGCGCGTCTTCCAGTTCGCCTCGACCCGCTGACGCATGTCGTCGGGGCTGACCACCCCCGCCGCAGCGTCAGTGCACCAGCGTCATCCGCTGACGGTCCTTCTCGTTCTCGGCGCAGATGTACTCGATGAGATCGGTGTCCGCGCGGAGGCGCATCCCGACCGTCACCGTCAGCGGTCGGGTGAACGTTTCGGGGTCGTCGAACGTGAACTGCACGTCCATGTCGCCGGTGCTCGTGCGGGTATAGCGCTCGGTCAGCCGCAGCGCGCTGCTGTGCCGATGCCCCATCGCGTCGAGCTGACCCCGGTCGTTGAAGCCGATGGTCTCGACCACCAGCGTGTCGCCCTCCCAGCGCCCGATCGACGAACCCGTCCACGAGGGCTGCGGATCGACCGGGAGCTTGCGCCCGTCCGTGAAGATCTGGCGGAAGCTGGTGTCGGACTCCGAGAGCATCACGATCAGCCCTGGCGTCTGCACGATCTTGAAAGGCGCCGGCGTCGTCACGAACATCGGCAGGCCGCTCGGCAGGCAGTTGATGCCGATGTCGTCGTGCTGCACGGTGTCGAGCGACAGGCGCGCCGAATGCGCGGCGGCCTTGGGCTGCAGCGGCTCGTGACCGCGGGGGAAGTCGGCCAGCAGGTTGACGAAGTACTTCGTCGGGATGTCCTCTCCGAGGCCGTTCTGCCCGCCCGGCACCATTTTGATCAACTCGGGGATCGGGCTGGCCTTGGCCTGCCACACGCCGGACAGCTCGGGCCGGCCGTGCGAGGTGCGCGGCGTGGGCGCCGTCAGGTCGGGACGCCCGTCGGCCGTGCGTGGAAGGCCGGGCGTGGGATGGTTCACCCACTGGGCGCCGGCAAGCGCCGGCGCGCTCAGCAGCAGGGCGGTGATCAGGACGCGAACGCGCATGGCTGTTTCCTCCGACGGCTAACGCGTCGAAAGCGGGACCAGCCCGCAGACGTCGTGGTCTGACCGCGCTGGACTGTTCGTCAGGCGCGGCAAGCCCGATATCTTCCAGGTGAGCTACTCGATCGCCGAGCACCGAACATGGAAGAGAACGCGCGAGCCGCATTGCGCAAATTCCCTGACGCTACGGCACCGCAGCGTGTGCGCCAGCTCATCGACGTGATGGATAACCCCGCAGGGGTAGGCAATGGCGCGAAACCGAGGTTTCGGCAGGCGAAAGTCTGTCGAACTGGAATTTGACAGACTTTTTCGCGCCCCGTATTCTGTTTCGCTACGGATAGCCCTGCGGGGGTATTGGGGATGCTACGGCCTCGAGGCTGAAGCTGTCTCTGTCCTTGCCGACCTAATTAAGGGGAAACGCCCTGTATGAGAACTGCTCTGAAATGTTTGACGCTCGTCGCCGCCCTATTGCTCCCAGCGACCGCCTTTGCTCAGGCGTCGTTTACGGGCGCCGTTCGTGACGCCTCCGGTGGCGTCCTGCCCGGTGTCACGGTCGAGGCTGCCAGCCCGGCGCTCATCGAGAAGGTGCGCACCGCGGTCACCGATGGCACGGGCCAGTACCGCATCGTCGATCTGCAGCCAGGCACCTACACGCTGACGTTCACGCTGCCGGGCTTCGTCACGGTGAGGCGGGAAAACGTCGAGCTGACCGGGTCGCAGACGCTGACCATCCCTGTCGACATGCGGGTGGGCGGCCTGGAAGAGACCATCACGGTCACCGGCGAGACGCCGGTCGTGGACGTGCAGAACGCCACGAAGCAGCTGGTGATGAGCGATGAGACCATCTCGACCATTCCCGCCACGCGCGCGGCCGGTGCGCTGCTCAACGCGACGCCCGGCATCGTCGTTGGCGAGACGGGCGCGGCGCTGTCGCCGACGATGACCGCGTTCAACGCCCGGTCGAGCGGCATCAATTCGACGTCCGTCGCGGGCGAAGGACGCTACGCGATCAACGGGTTCCCGCTGACCGCGGCCCGTAGCGGCGGTTTCGCCTCGGTCGTCTACGACACCGTCAACGCCGAAGAGGTTGCGATCACGGTCGGTGGCGGTCTCGGAGAGAGCGACATCGGCGGCCCGCTGATGAACATCGTGCCCAAGTCGGGCGGTAACAACATCTCCGGCAGCGCGTTCCTGAGCACCGCCGGCGAGTGGTCGAGCAGCAACAACGTCACCAGCGAACTGCAGGCTCTGAACCCGAACCTGCGGCCGTCGGCGGGCATCATCGGCTCCTACGACGCCAACGCCTCGCTCGGCGGTCCGATCGTCAGGGACCGTGTCTGGTTCTACGGCAGCTATCGCAAGCTCGACACCTCGGTTCCGCAGGACGGCATCGTCGCCAACCGGTATGCGGGAGATCCGACGCACTGGGATTGGGCGCCGGACAACAACGTCGCCTCCCGCCTGGTGCAGGGGCGCAGCATGATGATCGGCCGCGTCACCGGGCAGTTCGGGAAGAATCGCGCCCGGTTCTACTCCGAGTACCAGACGCGCTGCGAGGGCTCGTCGCTGACGCTCGACGGTGACGGCTGCCACAAGCGCGGCGACGACTGGATCGGCCTCGGCAACAATCAGGCGCCCACGCAGATGTCGCCGGAAGCGACGTCGACGGCCGGCCGCGGCTACTTCGACGTCCCGTTCTACGTCAATCAGGGCACCTGGACGAACACGGCGTCGAACAAGCTGCTCTTCGATGCCGGCATCCAGTGGTTCCGCTACCAGCCGATTTTCGGCCACCCGTCCCCGGACGCCGTCGCGGGGTTGATTCCCGTCACCCAGCAGTCCAACGCGATCAACCCCGCGACCGGGATTCCGTTCGCGCCGGTCGCCAACTATCGCTATCGCGCCGTCGAGAGCTGGGGGCCGGCCAAGGGCGCGACCGATGACCTCACCGGGTCGATGTCGTACGTGACCGGCGCCCACAATATGAAGATTGGGTACCAGTACCGCATGCTCGACCTGCAGGACGACGATCTGGCCGGCGACACGCAACTGGGTTACCGGTTCAACGGCCTGACGCCCAACGCGGTGAGCTACTACCTGCCCGAGATGGGCCGCCGCACGATCACGAAGACGAACGGTCTCTACCTGCAGGACACGTGGACGATGAGCAAGCTCACCGTGCAGGGTGCGCTGCGGTGGGATCACGCGTCGAGCTACGCCCCGGTGGAAGGAAACGGCACGTTCGGCAAGACGTCGTTCCTCAACCCGCAGCCGATCACCATCGCGGAGACGAAGGGCGTGGACGCCTACAACGACCTCACGCCGCGCGTGGGTCTTGCCTACGACGTCTTCGGCAACGGGAAGACCGCGCTCAAGCTGCAGTGGGGCAAGTATCTGGCCTACGCGGCGAACGATGCGCCCTACACGTCCACCAACCCCGGCGCGACGATCGTGCGGAGCGTGACGAACCGCGGCTGGAACGCGTCGACGGCGGCCGGCGGCAACGGCGACCTGGTCGTGGACTGCAACCTGCTGAACCCGAACGCCAACGGCGAGTGCGCGGCGCTCACCGGCAACCCACGCAACTTCGGCAGCTCCGGCTCCGCGACGCAGGTGGATCCTGCGGTGCTGAGCGGCTGGGGCGTTCGTCCGGGCGACACGCAGACGACCTTTACCGTGCAGCAGGAGCTCCTGCCGCGCGTGTCAGGCGACTTCAGCTACACGCACCGGAGCTTCCACGGCTTCTTCGTGACCGACGACCTCAACCGCGACATTGCGACCGCGTATGAGAGCTACACGCTGACGGCGCCGCAGGATTCACGCCTCGCCGACGGTGGCGGCTATCCGGTGACTGTCTTCGTCCCGACGGCGGCGGCGAACGCGCTGGGGACCCAGACCATCCTCCGGCGCGAGTCGTACTTCGGTGACGAGCGCGACAGCACGTGGGACGGCTTCGAGGTGTCGATCAACGCGCGCATGCGCAGCGGCCTCATGACCCAGCTCGGCACCAGCACCGGCCGTGGCAAGGTCAACACGTGCGCCACGGCGACCAATTACAACCAGGTCACGAACGCGGCGCTCGGCACGGAAGACGGTCCGAACCCGCGCGGCTGCGACAACGTCGAGCCGTGGCAGACGACGCTCCGAGGCTCGGCCAGCTACACGGTGCCGAAGATCGACGTGCTGGTGAGCGCGGTGGTGCGTTCGCAGCCGAACGCGCTGCTCGGCGGGACGCCGAACACGATCGCGACGTGGCAGGTGCCGAACTCGGTGATAGCGGCGGCGCTTGGCCACCTGCCGCCGGGCGCGACGGCGACGGGCACCACCAACATCCCGCTCACCGACAACGAGCACCGCGTCTACGCCGACGAGCGCCGGACGCAGCTCGACCTGCGTTTTGCGAAGATCCTCCGCTTCGGTCGCACCCGCACCGATATCGGGGTGGACGTCAACAACGTGACGAACTCGAACTACGCGCTGGGGTGGAACAACACCTACATCTACGGCACCGACAACGCGCCTCGTCCGAGCGGCTGGAGCACGCCGGCCAGCATCGTCAACCCGCGCTTCGTCCGCCTGAACTTCACGGTGAACTTCTAGGACAGGTAGGACGGGTAGGACTGGTAAGACAGGCAGGAGTAGGGACCGGCTTTAGCCGGCCCGACCAGCAAGGGCCGGGAGAAATCCCGGCCCTTGTGCTGTAACGTGGTTGCGGGTCTTCAGACCCGCCTCGAGCGGCCATCCATACTGGCCGCACGCTTGCACCTGGCGCGAAGGAGGGCGCCATGATCCGCAAGCTCAAGACGGGCCACTATCGCCTCGCGCCATGAGCGCGCGGTGCAGTTCTTCAAGCGCCACCGACTACTGAACAGGCGCGGGCGGGCGGCCGAAGCGGCCGGCATCGATGGCGACGTTCGGCCGCACGTCCTTCAGCTCCACCGTGTCGCGACCGTCGAGCCAGGTGACGGTCCAGCGGAAGGGCAGCTTCACACCGGCGACCTCACGATAGTCCGCGTAGTCCACCTGCGTCGGCAGACGCCCGACCGGCGACGCGACGTAACGCACCTGCCGGACCAGCAGCCCAGACTCGGCGTCGAAGTAGAGCGTGACCAGGGCGCCGCCGCTGCCGGTGCCCTGCACCACCTGCACCTCGCGGTCGTCGATCGCCGTGGCGGCTCCGGCGCGCCACTGTTCCGCGGTCTGCTTGATGCGTGACGGAAACGCGAGCTCGGCGTCGATGCGCAGCCCGTCGAGGTCGGCGCCCGCCAGGCCGAGCACCAGCACCGGGCGGTGCGGGGCCGCGAGCCACCCGGCGCGACCGTCGAACGTCGAGGTGCGGTCGCCGCCCGGGGAACGAACGATCGCCGTGCGCTGATTGGGCGCCTTCGCGAACAGTTCGAAGGGGCTCGGCTCGCTGTCGGGCCCATACCCGGCGCTGGTGCCGGTGGCGGTGAAGCTCGTGAGCGCGGCCGCGCGCCCGGCGCCGCCGACTGCGGCCAGGTACTTGTCGAACACCGCGTCGGCAGTGGGCGCGCCCGGCGACGGCTCGATGACGTCGCGCGGATCCTCCGGCGGCGGCGCGCCGTACAACGTGGCCAGGTTGGGTGTGGCCTTCGGGCGATCGGCGCCCCGGTGGCACGAGAAGCACGTGATGACCTGCCGGCCGCCGAAGTGCTGCTTGTTGATGGTGGCCATCATCGTCACCATCACCCGCGCCATCTGTTTGCGCGGGCTCTCGGCGGCGTAGTTGGCCCAGCTGCTGTCGCCGGACCGGTGGCAGTCCTCGCACGACATGCCGAGTGACGCCGAGAAGATCCCCATCGTGCCCATGAAGTCGTTCACGGGGATCCCGCGCAGCACCTGGACGTTCTTGAAGACTTCTTCGGCGAGCGGCGCGCGCGCGACGGGACCCTGGCCCCGAACCGTGACGGCAGTGAAGAAGCAGGCCGCCGCCACGGCAAAGACGAGGCAGGTGCGGCTCGAGGCGCGGATCATGGCGATACTTAT
>DATMDI010000573.1:0-5316 GCA_035557875.1 Vicinamibacterales bacterium | reverse complement strand
TGCACGAACGCGATGAACAGGCCGCGGTAGGAATCCAGGATGAAGTCGGCGGGCGAGCATCCCAGGGCGTCGGTCACGGTCAGGATGCCTTCTTCCGAGCCTTCGATCTCGAGATAGGTGCCGACAGGCGTTTCGTCGAGCGCGATGACGACGCCGGGCGCCTCGAACTCCTCGCGGAACTTCTGGTAGCGGAACCACGCCTCGAGTCCGAGTTCCTGCAGGACGCGGCGCAGCACGTCGGCGTCGGCGACCTCGGTTTCCTGCTCCTCCCGGATCTTCATCGGCCCCGGCTGCACCGGGCCTTTGAAGGTGACGTAGGCGCGATCGGGTTCGCGGCGCAGGCGCACGACCGCGCGCCTGGCGCGCAGCGCGCTGTCGCGGGTGTCGTAGAGGGTGTCGTCCTGGAGGCGCCGGGGCCGCAGGGGAACGGCCCCGATCGTGGCGAGTGCGGCCCGAGCGTGGTCGGGATCGCGAAACCGGATCTTGACCTCACGCTCGAGCACTAGCGACGCTCCGCTCAAGAGACTTCCGTGTCTCGTCGCTAGTGCTGCAGTGTCTTCTGGCCCCCGCTCCGCGGGGGCGGGACGTCGTGAAGGGCCAGCCTGGAATCTGACTCATTTGACCACTGCTGGTCCTCCACGACGTCCGGTGTCTATTCCTTGGTGACGGGCACGAACGTTTCCTGACCGTCACGCTGGACGCGCAGGAACGCCGTGCCGCCCGCCGGCACTTTGGCCAGCTCGCGCTGTGCGTCGGCGGTGTTCGCCACCGGCGTGCGCCCGACGCGCAGGATGACGTCGCCCTCGGTGAGACCGGCACGGGCCGCGGGGCTGTTGGGGTCGACGTCCACCACCACCGCTCCGCGCGAGCTCTCGAGCCCCAGCTGGCGGGCAATGTCGGGCGTGATGTTGTTCAGCGTCAGGCCGAATCCGGCCGTCGTTTCCGGCTCGGGCCCGCCGCCGCGCCCGCCGCGCCCGGCGCGCGACTGCTGGTTGCCTTCGGCCTCGAGGTCGAGCTCGTCCACGGTGACGCTGATCGTCTGTTCCTTGCCGTCGCGCATCACCCGCAGCGGTACGCTGGTGCCCGGCTTCGTGGCGGTGACCATCGACACCAGCTCGTTGCTGTTCTTCACCGGCTTGCCGTTGTAGCCGATGATCACGTCGCCCGGCTCGATGCCGGCCTTGTCGGCCGCGCCGCCCGCCGACACCGCGCCGACCAGCGCGCCCTCGCGGTTCTTCAGCCCGAACTCGTCGAGCGACTCGCGCGGGATCGGCCGGATCTCGACACCGATGCGCCCGCGCGTGATCTTGCCGCCGCGCAGCTGCGGCAGCAGGTCGCGCACGGTGTTGATCGGAATCGCGAAGCCGATGCCGATGTTCCCCTGGCGCTGGCCGTCGGTGATGATGGCGGTGTTCATCCCGATGACTTCGCCGCGGATGTTGAGGAGCGGGCCGCCGGAATTGCCCGGGTTGATCGCGGCGTCGGTCTGGATCACCTGCGCCTGACGGCGTTGGGCCACCGTGAAGGGCCGGTCGAGGCCGCTGATGACGCCGACGCTCACGGTGTGGGCGTAGCCGAAGGGGTTGCCGATCGCCATCACCCAGTCGCCCGGCTGCATCTGGCTGGAATCGCCGAACTTGATCTCGGGGAGCACGTGGTTGGGCTTCTCGGTGAGCTCGATGAGCGCGCTGTCGGTGAGCGGGTCGCGGCCGACGACCCGGGCCTCATATTCCTGGTCCTCGTCCTCGCCGTAAAGCGACACGGCGATCTTCGTGGCCCCGTCCACGACGTGGTTGTTGGTCAGGATGAACCCGGCCTTGTCGATGATGAACCCGGTGCCGGCCGCCTGGACCACCTGTTCCCGCTCTCGCGGCCGCTGCCCCTGGCCACCGCCTTGGCCGCCGCCCTGGCCGCGGCCCTGCCCCTGCCCCTGGCCCCGCGGGTTCGGCTGGCCGAAGAAGCGCTCGAAGAGGTCGCCGCCGCCGCCCCCGAAGAAGTCGGAGAGGTCCTGCGTGCGCTGCCGCGACTCGGTGCGGATGTTGACCACGGCCGGCGACGCCAGCTTGGCGATGTCGCGGAAGGTCGAGGCGGTGAGCGCGCCAGTCAGCGGCGCGCTGTTCATCGGCGGGGCCGCGACAGTCTGCGCGCTCGTGGCGGGCGACAGATCAAGCCGCGACGCGACGATCATTCCGACCAGCACCGACATCAGCACGATCGGCAGCGAATAAAGCAGCGTGATCTTCCGGTTCAACATTACGGCCTCCACGCCCCCCGCCGCGCGACGCGCGGCCGAAGACGGCGGAATGAATCAGCCAAAGGGTCCGCGGGATGTCGCGGCGCAAGCCCTTCGCTGATTCATGATACCAGCGGCACGATGGCGTCCTGGCGCGGACCGGTCACCTCGGCCTCCCGGTCCCCTCGGAAGACGTTGATTTCCGTGCGCACACCGAACTCCTCCAGATAGAGGCCAGGCTCGACCGTGAAGCCGGTGCCTGGCAGCAGCTTGCGCTCGTCGCGGGTCTCGAAGTCGTCGAGATGCGCGCCGTTGCCATGGACCTCTTCGCCCAGGCTATGACCGGTGCGGTGCAAGACCTGGGCCTCGAACCCCGCGTCCACCAGCACCGTCCTGGCCGCGCGGTCCACCTGCCACCCCCGCAGTTCGCGCCCCTCTCTGGCCGCGGCCTGCACGAGATCCACCGCGGCATCTCGCGCGCGGGCGGCGGCGTCGAACACCTCGGCCATTTTCGCGGGCACGGTGCGGCCGGTGTAGCCGACCCACGTAATGTCGGCAAAGACGGCAGCCGGCTGTGACAGCTTGCCCCAGAGATCGAGCAGGAGCAGCTGGTCGGCCACGATAGGCGAGGCGCTTGCGGCAGTGGGGAGGTAGTGCGGGTTGCCGGCGTGGGGCCCGACGGCGACCACCGGAGCCGAGTCCGACACCAGCCCTTCCTCGGCAAACCAGCCTACCATCTGCTGCTGCAGCTCGTATTCGTCGAGCGCGCGCCGTTCGCGGACGGCCGCCGCGGCCGCGGCAAAGGCGCGGTCCTTGATCCGGTAGAGCGCCGCCGCCGCGGTGCGGTGCGTCTCGAGTTGGGCCGGCGTCCACACCGCCTCGAACGCCTGGACGAGATCGCCCGACGACACGATGTCGACACCGCGGGCCCGGATCGCTTCCGCGGTCCCGGCGTCGACCCGCGAGACATAGGGGATGGCGCAGCCGGGCGAGTACTCCATCGCCACCGTCTTGACCCCGCGCAGCAGATCCGTCAGTCCCGATTCGAGCTGCTCGCGGCGGCCGTAGACCAGTTTCCGGCCCGGCAGCGTATCGAGGTTGTGGCGCTCGATCGCGTGCACCAGCGCGCGGGGCTCGCCCTCGCACGGAATCAGGTAGTACCAGCGGCGGGTGGTCAGGTGGGCGCCGCGATCTACTCCGGTGAGGCGGGTGGCGATGGGATTCGACCCGTGAAAGTCGTAGAGCAGCCACCCGTCGAGACGGCTGTCGCGAAGCGCGCGCTGGATGGCTGGGACGTCGAGCGCCATGGACGCCCCTCAGTATAGGGGCTGATTCCACGGCTGCTGCCCCGCCGAAGCGGGGGGGGGCAGCCAACGCTCCCGTTGGCGAGGCGGAGCGGGGATGGCCGGACGCGCGCCTCGTCAGCCCTATAATCGCGAGTGCCAGCCCTCGATCGACTGCCCAAGAGCGCTTTATGACCAGACGCCTCGTCGTTTCAGTTGCTGTTGCCGCCGCGCTCGGCACCGGTGTGTTGTGGGCGCAACAGACCCCGGCCCCGGCCCCGGCGGCGCCCCAGACCGACGCGCCGCCGGTCGTCTTCCGCGTCGACGTGGATTACGTCGAGGCCGACGTCTACGTCGCCGACGCGCAGAACAACCCGGTAAACGACCTCACCGCCGACGACTTCGAGGTGACCGAGGACGGCAAGTCGCAGAAGGTCACGGCGTTCTCGCTCGTGAACATCCCGATCGAGCGGGCGGAGCGGCCGCTGTTCGCCGCCGCGCCGATCGAGGCCGACGTCCAGACCAACGATCACACCGAGGGGCGCATCTACCTGATCGTGCTCGACGACCTGCACACGGAGTTCACGCGCACCCCGCGGGTGAAGGCGGCGATGCGGCGCTTCTTCGAGCGCAGCTTCGGCACCAACGACATGGCGGCCGTCGTGTTCACCGGCCGCAGCAATGGCTCACAGGACTTCACCAACAACCCGCGCCTGCTCATGTCGGCCGTGGATAAGTTCGTCGGACGGAAGCTGCAGTCGGCGACGATCGAGAGGTTGCAGAACATCCGCACCGACCCGGCCACGGGCGGGTTGCGGCCGGGCGACGACAACCAGATGATGGAGCGGAGCTTCAACGCCCGCAACGCCATGGGCTCGATTCGCAAGCTGGCCGAGTTCATGTCCAACGTCCGGGGCCGCCGCAAGGCGCTGCTGCTCGTGGGCGAGGGTGTGGACTACGACATCCACGAGGCCGTGGGCCTGGCGGGATCGACCGCGTCGGCGGTGCTGCTCGACACCCACGACGCGATCGCCTCGGCGACCCGCGGCAACGTCAGTATCTACGCCATCGACCCGCGCGGCCTGACGACCGGCTCCGAGGACCTGATCACGGTGAGCTCGACGATGCCCGAGCAGGGCGCCGGGCTCAATTCGCTGCAGAACGAGCTGCGTCTGTCGCAGGACAGCCTCCGGGTGCTCGCCGCCAACACCGGCGGCTTCGCCGCCGTCAACCAAAACGACTTCAACAACGCGTTCGACCGTATCGTGCAGGAGAACAGCCAGTACTACCTGCTCGGCTACTACTCGAACAACTCGCGGCGCGACGGCCGCTACCGCAAGATCCAGATTCGGGTGAAGCGGCCCGGCGCGCACGTCGTGCGGGCGCGCAACGGGTATTACGAGGCGCGCGGCCGCCGGCCGGCCGACGCCAAGCCCACGGCCAATCCGGCGATGACGGAGGCGCTCTCCAGCCCGTTGCCGGTTGCGGGGCTGCCGCTCAAGGTCTTTGCCGGCGCGTACAAGGGCGAGGCGCCGAATGCGGCCGTGGCCGTGGTGCTCGAGCTCGATGCCTCGAAGCTCGATTTCACGGAAGCCAACGGCACCTTCAACGAATCGCTCGAGATCGCCAGCGCCGCGACCGACTCGAAGGGCAAGGTGCTCATGGGCGAGCGCCACACCGCCAACTTGACCCTGAAGCCCGACACGTACCAGCGGGCGAAGGAACGCGGCTTCCGCGTGGTGACGCAGGTGAATCTCCCGCCCGGGCGCTACCAGTTGCGGCTGGCGGCCGGCAACAAGA
>DATMDI010000572.1:0-2372 GCA_035557875.1 Vicinamibacterales bacterium | reverse complement strand
CGCGGCCGGCCTTGACCTCGCGCCGGATGCAGCGCGCCACGTGATCGCGCGTCAGCAGCTCGGGCGGCCGGCGGGCGTTCTTGTCGCCCTGGGTGTAGCGCCAGCCTTCTTCCGGATCGGTCGCCGTCTGCGGCTTGTAGTTGTCCGGGATGTCGTCCCACATGAAGCGGCGGCCTTCGCTGTTCTTCAGCACGCCGCCTTCCCCGCGCACGCCCTCGGTGACGAGGATTCCCTTCACCGACGGCGGCCACACCATGCCGGTCAGGTGGAACTGCACGAACTCCATGTCGATCAGCTCGGCGCCGGCGGCGTAGGCCAGCGCGTGCCCGTCGCCGGTGCCTTCCCAGCTGTTGCTGGTGATGGCGAAGGCGCGGCCGAGGCCGCCGCAGGCGAGGATCAGCGCCTTGCACTGGACGACGTGGAAGCGGCCCCGCTCGCGGTCATAGCAGACGACGCCGGCGACGCGGCCCTCGTCGAGCAGCAGCGACACGACGGTGTGCTCCATCAGCACCGTCGCGCCCTTGTGGATCGAGTGGTCCTGCAACGTCCGGATCAGCTCGAGGCCGGTGCGATCGCCGACGTGGGCGAGGCGCGGATAGCGATGCCCGCCGAAGTTGCGCTGCAGGATGCGGCCGTCCGGCGTGCGATCGAAGACGGCGCCGTATCGCTCCAGCTCGCGCACGCGATCGGGCGCTTCCTTCGCGTGCAGTTCCGCCATCCGCCAGTTGTTCACGTACTGGCCGCCGCGCATCGTGTCGGCGAAGTGGACCTTCCAGTTGTCGCGATCGTCGACGTTGCCGAGCGCCGCCGCCATGCCGCCTTCGGCCATCACGGTGTGCGCCTTGCCGAGGAGCGACTTGCAGATGACGCCGACCGAGACGCCGGCGTCGGCCGCCTCGATCACCGCCCGCAGGCCGGCGCCGCCGGCGCCCACGACGAGGACGTCGAAGACCTGTGTCGTCGACACCCGCATCAGAACAGCCTCCAGTCGGCCAGCACGCCCATCGAGCAGAGCCGGACGTAGAGATCGGACACGCCGACCGAGACCAGGCTGCACCAGGCCCACAGCATGTGCTTGCGGTTGCAGGCACTGACGCCGCGATAGCAGCTCTGACGAACCTTGTTGTGCGACAGCACGTCGCACTTGCCGCCGACGACGTGGCGGAGCGAGTGGCAGCCGAACACGTAGCTGCCGAGCAGTACGACATTCGCGGCGAGCACGAGCGTGCCGACGCCGATCCCGAAGCGCGTGACGCCGTCGGGATCGTGGAACCAGAGCGCCTTCCACACGTCCCACGCCAGGATGGCCAGCACCGCCAGCGTGATGAACAGCACGTAGCGATGCGCGTTCTGCAGGATCAGCGGGAAGCTGTGCTCGCCCCAGTAGCCCTTGCGCGGCTCACCCACCGCGCACGACGGCGGGTCGGCCCAGAACGCCTTGTAGTAGGCGCCGCGGTAGTAGTAGCAGGTGAAGCGGAAGCCGCCCGGGATCGGCAGGATCAGCAGCGCCGGCGAGGCCGGGATGAAGGCCGGCCACCAGGCTGGGAACGGCCCGAACCACGCGTGCGGCGAGTTGCCGAAGATTTCCGGCGAGTAGAACGGCGAGAGATACGGCCCGAAGGTGTAGTGCTCGCCCTGGAACGCGGCCCACGTCGCGTAGACGATGAAGGTCGAGAACCCCAGGAATACTGCCAGCGGAGTAGCCCACCACGTGTCGCGGCGTTCGGTCTGCCCGAACCCGCGGACCACCGTGGTCGCGTGCGCTTGCGACATCGGCCCGTCTCCCCGTGTGACCCGTGTGACCGCCCGTTTTGTCTCGTTCGAGTGCCGATACCATACAGGCCGGCGCGCGGCTCGCGCAACCGAGCGCACGCGGGAAGGCCCGGCCGGGTAGCATGGAAGCCGTGTCTTACGTGACGCACCGCGTGGACGGGGAGCTGGGCTGCTGGACCGCCGTCGAATGGCGGCCGGCCCACCTCCGCGACGCGGTCGACCGCCTCTGGCACTTCACCGGACGCATCGCGCACCCGCGCGAACGGGTGCTCCCGACCGGCCTGCTGCAGCTCGTCGTGCACCTCGACGCCCGCTACGGGCTCGTGCGCGAGGGCGGCGTCGAACGCTGCCCGGCGCTGGTCATGAGCGGCCAGCAGACGCAGTCGTCGGTCATCGAGGCGCCCTCCGGGCCGTCCACCGTGCTGGGCGTCGAGCTCACACCCGAAGGCGCCTGGCGGCTGCTGCGCCGGCCGCTGCACGAACTGGCCGGACATGATGTCGACCTTTTCGATCTCGTCGGCGCCGGGGCGGCGCGGCTTGCGGATGGCTGCGGCGCCACCGCCCGCGATCCTCGCGCCTGCCTGTCGGCGGCGGCCGCG
>DATMDI010000571.1:0-2333 GCA_035557875.1 Vicinamibacterales bacterium | reverse complement strand
CAGCAGCACCGCCTCGGCCACCTGCCCGGCCGCGACGCCGCCCTGCGTGAAGTCGCAGTGGTCCTTCACGCGCGGCGACGACACCGCAATGCTCGGGACGCCCAGGAGCGCCCCTTCGAGCGCGCCGGACACGGTGCCCGAGTAGGTGACGTCGTCGCCGAGATTCCACCCCTTGTTGATCCCCGACACGATCAGCTCGGGCTTGCCCTTGAGCACGTGCGTGATGGCGATGTTGACGCAGTCAGTGGGCGTGCCGTCGATGGCGTAGACGTTGGGCGCGATGGTGTCGATGCGCAGCGGCCGGCGCAGCGTCAGCGCGTGCCCGATGGCGCTGGCCTCCTGAATCGGCGCCACCACGGTCACATCGCCGAACGGGGCCAGTGTCTCGGCCAGCAGCCGGATACCGGGCGAATGGACCCCGTCGTCGTTGGTCACGAGGATGCGCGGCATCGGGACCTTCGATCATAGCGGATAATGGCGGCAGGCCCATGATCGCCGACCGCTACGAGCGTCCGCTCCGCAACCTCCGGCTCTCGGTCACCGACCGGTGCAACCTGCGCTGCAGCTACTGCATGCCTGAGGCCGAGTACGCGTGGCTGCCGCGCGAGGACATCCTGCACTTCGAGGAGATCGAGCGGCTGGTCGACGTGTTCCTCGACCTGGGCGTGGACAAGGTGCGCCTCACCGGCGGCGAGCCGCTGCTCCGCCGCAACGTCACCGAACTGGTGCGGCGTCTGGCCGCGCGGCCGCGCATCGCGGATCTGGCGATGACCACCAACGGCGTGCTCCTGGCGGCGCACGCGGCGGCGCTGAAGGAGGCGGGCCTTCACCGGCTGACGGTGAGCCTCGACACGCTCGACGCCGGGCGCTTCAAGGCGCTCACCCGATCCGACGAGCTCGATCGAGTCGTCGCCGGCATCAGCGAGGCCGCACCGCTCTTCCCCGGGCTCAAGATCGACACCGTCGTCATCCGCGGTGTCAACGACGACGAGCTCGTGGCGCTCATCGACTACGGGGCCACGCACGATGCCGAGGTGCGCTTCATCGAGTACATGGACGTGGGCGGCGCCACCCACTGGTCGATGGACCGTGTCGTGTCGCGGCGGGAGATGCTCGAGCGCCTCGGCGCGCACTACGGGGCGATCGAGCCGATCGTGGAGTCGTCGTCGGCGCCCGCCGACCGCTTCCGGCTTCCCGACGGCCGGGTGTTCGGGATCATCTCGTCCACGACCGAACCGTTCTGCCACGCCTGCGATCGCAGCCGCCTGACGGCGGACGGCTTGTGGTACCTGTGCTTGTATGCGCCACGCGGTACCGACCTGCGGAAGGTGCTGCGCGGCGGGGCGAGCGATGCCGAGCTCGCCGAGCTCGTGCGCGACACGTGGAGCCGCCGCACCGACCGCGGCGCGGAGCTACGGTTGGTGAGCGGCGATCGCTCCTCGCTGATTCCGCTGGATCGGCTGCGCACGGATCCCCACCTCGAGATGCACACGAGGGGTGGATAGCAGAGGCTTCAGGCTCCCGGCTTCGGGCTTCAGGCCTGTCGCCCGGGTCTAAAGACCCGGGCCCACATCATGATTTTCCGGGAGCCGAGAGTCGGGGGTCGGGAGCCGCCCTACCCGCAGTGCGCGTCGAAGGCCGCCTTCAGGTGGTTGGCGATGGCCACGGCGTCGCGCGTCTCGATGTCGCGGCGCTGCATCATGAACACCAGCTTGCCGTCGCGGAAGAGCGCCACCGACGGGGACGAGGGCGGATACGGCGCCATGTGATCGCGCGCCCGCTCGGTAGCCTCGATGTCGGCGCCCGCGAACACGGTTCCCACGTGCTGCGGCTTGCGCTCGTTCTGCAGCAGCGCCATTGCGATGCCCGGGCGCGCCTTGCCGGCGGCGCAGCCGCACACCGAGTTGACGACGATCATCGTGGTGCCGTCCTGGGCCACCGCCTTGTCGACCTCGCCGGCGCTGCGCAGCTCTTCGACGCCAAACCGGGTCAGCTCTTCACGCATGGGGGCTACGAACTGTTCTGGATACGGCATGACGCCATTGTACCCGCGGCGGCTGCCGGCGGTCAGGCCTGGCTGCTAACGAAGCCCCGGGCCGTGCCGGCGCAGCCACTGCCGGGCGACGCGGTAGTCCGGGCAGGCAGCTTCGACGTGCCGCCAGAACTTCGGCGAGTGGTCCATCCGCCGAAGATGCATCAGCTCGTGCACCAGCACGTAGTCGCGCACCCACTCGGGCATGAGCATCAGGCGCCAGTTGAGCGAAATGTGTCCGTTGCGCCCGCAGGACCCCCACCGAGTCCTCTGGCTGCGGATGCTCACGGCGGTCACCAGG